>DASQIQ010000255.1:0-3792 GCA_035631495.1 Micropepsaceae bacterium | reverse complement strand
AGGCAAGCGTCCACCAAGCGCGTGAGCCATAGCCGTTAGAACGAGCTTCACTTCGGGCGTTACATCTGCGGTTTCCCGCCAATCCTTCACTTTCAACTGCCTCCAGTTACTAAGAACTACTCCATTTTATGGCCTTGAGGTTCCGGCGTCACGACCGCCGAACGGCGCGCACCCCAAGTCTCACCATGGCCGGGCCTGACCCGGCCATCTAGCCGCCGCGCGTCGGCGCGGCGAATGAACCCCGTGATTCATCCAGCCCGTGGACACGGGCTGACTGGATGGCAGGGTCGAGCCCTGCCATGGTGATGAGGTTGGATACGGCGTAGTCCACTCGAAGCGAGATGCTAAGGATGCGCGCGCGCCTGGGCTGGATCATCTATGTGGGAGGCTGCATCGGCTCGGCCCTCATCGTGGTGCTTGCGTTCGCGGGTGTGCTGCTCAACATCGGGCATGAGAATGGGGCCGCCATTGTCAGAAGCTTGACGATCGCCGCGCTCGCCTGGGGCATTGGACGCTTCGCGCTCCATACCCTTGCCGGCCAATGAATCAGCTCTTGTCACCAAATAAGCCCAGCAAGTCGGCCTGCTCCGGCTCCGTCAGCGCCACCGGCCGGATAAGGTCCGGCCCGTTGTTGCGGACATTGCCGACTTTCTTGTCGACCGGCCAAAGCTTCATCTGTTCGGAAGGGTAAGGCTTCAACAGCGCCTTGAGTTCGGCCTCGTTCGCCGGCTGCTCGCCCAGCCATTTGGGCCAATCTTCCTCGGCGAGGATCACCGGCATGCGGTCATGGAGCCGCCGGATCAAATCGTTCGCCTCGCAGGTGATGATGGTCACGGTCTTGATCCGCTCGCCCTTGGGCGAATTCCACTCCTCCCACAATGCCGCCATGACGGTGTACTCGTCCATGGTGCGGGCGATCGCATAGGGCTGACGCACGCCGACCCGCTTGTCCCATTCATAGAAGCCGTTGGTCACCACAAGGCATCGGCGTCCCGCGTTCCAGGCATCGCGAAACGTCGCTTTGGTTTCCAATCCTTCGGCCCGCGCGTTGAATGTCGAATAGGCCAGCTTCTCGTCCCTGGACCAGGATGGGATCAGGCCCCAGCGCATCGTCGCGATGATGCGCTCGCCCGATCCATCCAGCGTGACGACCGTGAGCGGGTCGGTCGGCGCAAGATTCCAGCTCGGCCGCAGATTGGGCGCGGCCGCATGGCTCTTGATCCAGAACTTGATCTTCAGCTCGGAATAATCGGTGACGAGGCGAACGCGGGCGCACATCTCGCGGAACTCTCAAAGTTCCGAGATAGGCGGCGTTGCGCCAATCGGCAACCTCACTCCGGAGCCGGGGTGGCGAGCTGCGCCCCCTTGGGGATCGTGTACACGGCGAGAATCTTCATTGGCCCCGCGCCGTTCAGCACGCTGTGCTTGACGCCGGACTCCAGCCGGAAATTCCCACCGGCCTTTACATGCATCTTGCCCTTGCCTTCGATGACGAAGTCGCCTTCGCCCGCCAGCACATAGGAAATCTCCACGCCCGGGTGGGTATGGCGCGCGGCCACCATGCCGGGCGCGATATCGGTCAGCGCGAGGATCACGGTGTAATTGCTGCCCGGCACATCGGTCTGCTGCAGGATGGTGCGGGTGGGCACATAATTGTTCTCGGCGGCAAAGGGCGTCGCTGCGGTGAAGATCAATCCCAAACCCGCTGTGACGAATAGAGACTTCCGGATCATGTTTCACTCCTCCCATGAGTTAAGCGCAAACTATCAGCAGCGGCAAAAGCCGTCGATGCCGCTCACTCCGGTGTAAGCCGCACGATGTCGCTCGGCGGCAGCGCGGCGATCAGTTCCGAGATGGACCGCCCGCTCACCGGGTGCCGCCAATCGGGGGCGACATCGCGCAAGGGAAGCAACACAAAACCGCGGCCCTCCATGCGCGGATGGGGAAGAACCGGGGTCCCCTGCTCGACCCTCCCCTCATAGTCGAGGATGTCGAGATCGAGCGTACGGGGCGCGTTAGGTTCGCTCCGCTCCCGCCCGAAGGAACTTTCCACCGCATGGAGCGCGGCGAGCAGGGCCGATGGCGAAAGATTCGTGCGGACCGCCGCAACGGCGTTGATAAAGGGTGGATCGCTCGGGTCGGGCCAAGCCGGGAAACGATAGAAACCGGATCGCTTCTCAATCGTTATGCTCCAGCCGGGAAAACCCGCTAGCGCGGCGTTGAGCGTGTCCGCAGGTTTGCCGGCAGAGGAAGGAAGATTGGCTCCCAGCGCTATCAGGATCACGACGCCCTTCCCCGCCCCCTCGCCTTTGGTTAAACCCGGCCCATTAGGTCCGGTTTTATTTTGCAGATTTCGATTTTACGTGGAGACCATAAGATGCTGTTCTATCCCCAGGAGAAGATTGCCCTTTTTGTCGATGGCGCCAATCTTTACGGGGCCGCAAAAGGGCTCCAATTCGATATCGATTACAAGCGCCTTCTCGAGCTCTTCGCGCGCAAGGGCCTGCTGGTCCGCGCCTTCTATTATACGGCCCTGGCCGAGGACCAGGAGTTCTCGCCGCTCAGGCCGCTCATCGACTGGCTCGACTATAACGGGTTTACCGTGGTCACAAAGCCGCTCAAGGAATACACCGACGCGCAGGGCCGCCGGCGCGTCAAAGGGAACATGGATATCGAGCTTGCGATCGACGTCATGGAGATGTCGGAGCGGGTCGATCACATCGTGATTTTTTCGGGCGACGGCGATTTCCGCAAACTTGTCGAATCGGTCCAACGCAGGGGCCGCAGGGTTTCGGTCTGCTCGACCATCCGCACGCAGCCGCCCATGGTGGCGGACGAGCTGCGCCGCCAGGCCGACAATTTCATCGAGCTGGAAGAGCTCAAACCCATGATCATGCGCGAAGGCGGCCGGCCCGGCGCCCCCCAGACGCAGGCGCAATTCGAAAGCGCATAAGGTTCGGGTCCCTCCTCCGGCCGTTCACTCTCCTCACCATGGCCGGCCTCCGAGCCGGCCATCCAGTCGCCGCGCGGCGTCGCGGCAAAAAGATGTCACCACAGATCGCATTTCACGATTCATACAGCCCGCGGACGCGGGCTGACTGGATGGCAGGGTCGAGCCCTGCCATGGTGAACTGGGTTTCGAAACCGCGCTGAGGAAACATGGAACAATCGCATCAGCCACCGCTGGATTGTCCGTTGTGTCCGCGATTGGCGGAGTTCCGCGAGCGGAACCGCGCCGAGCATCCGAGTTTCTTCAACAATCCTGTCCCCAGTTTTGGCGACATCGACGCGCCGCTTCTCATTGTTGGCCTGGCGCCCGGATTGAAAGGCGCCAACCGCACGGGGCGGCCGTTCACCGGCGATTATGCGGGTGACCTGCTCTACGGGTCCCTGGCGCGCCACGGCCTGGCACGGGGGACCTATCAGGCGAAACCCGATGACGGATTTGAACTAGCCGGTGTGCGCATCTCCAATGCGGTCCGCTGCGTGCCGCCGGAGAACAAGCCGCTTCCCGTCGAGATTGGCACGTGCCGGAAGTTCCTTGTGGCCGAAATCGCCGCTATGCCAAATCTGCGCGCCATCCTCGCGCTCGGCGGAATCGCCCATCACAGCGTCGTCTCAACGCTGGCGCTCAAGAAGAAAGACCATGCGTTCGCGCATGGCGCACGCCATCGGAGCGGGGCCCTGACTATCCTCGCGAGCTATCATTGCTCGCGCTACAACACCAATACGGGTGTGCTGACCGAAGCGATGTTCGATGCGGTCGTCGCGGCGGCCAAAGACGCGGCCGGC
>DASQIQ010000254.1:0-4897 GCA_035631495.1 Micropepsaceae bacterium | reverse complement strand
ATTTCGATGGGGGGCACGGGACGACGCGAATGGGGTTGGACACGCTTAATAGGCGGGGCCTATGGGCGCAACAGCGCTTCCACCCGCGCTGCCACTTCTCGCACATCGTCGAGCGGCGCGTAGACGTAGGGCTCCAATTTTCCTGCGAAAACACGCGTTACGCCGTCAGCGCGAAGCGCGCGGTGAAAGCGTTCAAATTTCGCCGAGTCGCCGGGAAGATCGACCACATAAACCGGCTTTCCCGTGCTCGCGCTCTCCGAGACCATGTTCACCGAATCGCCCGTCACCACGATGAAATCGGCAAGGCCGAGGAGCCCGAAATAGGGATTTTCGCCACGCCCGTCCCAGAGATAATGCGGCACCGCGGCGAGCTCGGCTTTCAGGATGGCCAGACATTCCTCATCCGTCCGTCGCGACGGCGTGACCAGAAGGCTCGCCTTCCGGTCTCGGGCAACCGCGGCGAGCTCGTGCGACAGTTTGGTCATCTCGGCCGGACCCAGCCGATAGGCGGCGTTGGAGCCACCGATCAGAACACTGACATAGGGTCTCGCCAGGCGGGCGATTTCGGGTCTGAGATCGTCGGCTCCCTTTCGGAGCAACTCGGGCGTGATGCGATGCAGCGCTCCCCGCGTGGAGATGATGTTTGCCCCATGCAATTCATCATGGCGAGGCACGACGACAAGATCGAAATGGCTGGATGCGATCACCGGATTTTGCAGCTGGACGTTGCGCGTATGTCCGCCTGACAATTTCCTCACCAGAATCGACGCGGCCACGCTGTGGCGGCCGGTGGCAATCAGAAGGTCCGGCCAAGGGGCTTCGAGAGAGTCACTTTCGGGTGTGAATTGCACGCGGCCGCCGAAACGAAAGTAAGGCGTCAATTGCCGCCATGGGCTGCGCAGGCGCACGCGCTTGACCGTGGGCGTCAGACCCAACGCCTCGGCAAGGCCGACGCATTGGCTCTCCATGCCCGCTTTGCCGTCGGTCACCACCCAACAGGAGAGCGTGCTCACCTCAGAACCCAAACATATGATCCAGGCTGAAGGCGCGGCTTCCGATGAGCCCGTGATAACCGAACAGCCGGCAAGTCGTGTCGCGCACCACCACATAGGCGTGCGCGCCCGCCTCGCCGCGTTCGGCTTCGTTGAAGGTCTCGTTGACGCGCCAAAGCACCGAACCACCGCAGGGGATGCGAAAATTGCGCCGCGCCACTTCCTGCCCCTGCGACGACATCAGCGTGATGGCCGTATCCGACGTCTCGTGCCAGGGACGCGAGGCAGGATAAATTAGATGGCACATCGTATCGAGCGGCGTGGCCGCGATGCGCAAAAAGAGCCGAGTCGAAAGTCCCGGCGGTGGTCCTTTGTAGGATTGGGGTTCGCCCTTATAGGTCGCAAGCATGTTGAACATATGCGCGCCGAAGCTGGTTTCGGCGGCATGGCCGGTCTCGCGATCCTCATAGCGGAACAGCGCGTGCAGCCAGCCATCGGCCTCTTGCCCCGCATCGAAATCATAGACCAGTTCCATATGCCCATAGCCGCCATCGATGCGGCCGTTCAGGATCTCGTTTGCGGCGAGGGCAACGGAATCATTGCGGCTAAGATTCCCGAAACTGTGCTCGGCCGCTTTGCGCCCGGCGGCGTCATAGATCAGCAATTTGACCGGCAGATGTCGCTGCGCCGTCGACATTGGTGTCGGCAGGACCTGGCTGCGAAAACGTTCCACCGGCAGCACCGGCGCGGGGAGGATGAAGCCCTTGCCAAGAACCGCACCGAGCCCGGGAAGCTGAGGGTCCGGTTTCAGATCGTTGCGTTCGACATTGGGGTGGGCGATCCGGCGGCGGCCGTTCTTGTGCAGAACCTCATAGCGGGGACGCACGAAATGCTTGCCGGCGCGAATCTCGACCTGTTGCGGCCAGCGTGCCGCGGGCAGGAGCTGCGACACGCTCAAGCTTTTCGTGGCAAAGGCCCCGATCGGTTCGTGCAAATGGGCGATCCGATCATCGCCCATCAGATTGAAACCGATTTCACCCCCTTCAATTGCGTGCGGATGCGAATTCTGCACCCACAGAACAACGTCTTCATCTTTATCGGGCGCGGGCAAGCCCGCATAGAGATCGGCGGGCCAGGAATTGGCGTCATGGGTGCAGGAGAGCACGTCCGGGGAATCGCCATAGATGTCGAGCGCATATTTGACGATCTCGTGGCCCGCGGCGCCCACGACATGCATGAACAATTGTCCCGTGAACGGTGCCAGATCGAAGCGGGCGCGCAACTCCTTGCTGTCCACCACGATGGATGCATTGGCGGATGGCAAGACTTCTTTCCATTCCGCGATGGCGCGCCCGGCGCCATCGAAAAGCGTGAACCAGATATAGCCGCCCTTGCCGCCATAACCCGACCAGTAATTGATGGTGACAAGACGCGTGTGGTAGCCCTCGCCATCGCGGAAGAACGCGAAATTGGTGGCGAAATTCAGGTTCGACAGATAGCGCCCCCGATCCGACAGCATGTCGTCTGGCAGGCGCAATGCATCGAAACTGAGCATCGATGCGCCGTTGGCGAGGGTTCGAAGATGAGCCGTCGCGGCAGCCGCATCGAACGCCGCGATCAGCACGGTGCCGGCGCGCGACTGGGAAAGCTCGGTAACCGGCCGCGCGTGATGACCCCGGAATTGGCGGCCGATATGGCTCACATCCTGAACGAACAATCCGGCGATCTCGGTTCGCTCCAAGGGAAAAAGCGCATCGAATGCCGCAAGCAGATTGTGCGGGTCGTAAATCGCCAGCGGTCCGCTCGCCTTCAGCTTTGCCAAAAGCGCCCGCGCCGGTTCCGCCGCCAAGGGATGCGTGATCGCCTTGTAGAAGGCGTTGCCCCCCACCGCATTGCTGAAGGTTTCGATGTTCAGAGGCATGAGCGCACCCTTGCGTTCATGCGCCGCGCTTTCCCAGCCGCTTGAAGAACGCGCTGAGCCGATGACGCGCTTGCTCGCGGCGGACCACGGACGCGTCCGTCACCCAGTTCAATTGAATGACACGGCGGGGACCCGAGAACGGCTCGAAACCATGCCACGCATGGGGGTCGTTCTTGAACACCAACAAAGTCCCCCGCTCGGGCGGCACTTCGGCGATGACGGCGTTGAGATCGTCCGGGGCGCGCACAAGGCGTAGCCGCCCGCGCGGACTCTCCCAGCTGTCGTTCATGTAGAGCAGCGCCGTCACCAGCTTGGTCCGGCTGTCGGTGTGGATTTTGCCGTCGGCCGCGCGGCTCTGCCCTCTCACCGTGACCATGGTGGGGTGACCTTCGAGCTTCATATCCAGTTTCCTGGCGACGGCGTCGGTCATCGCAGGAGTCTGGATTTCAGCCATGAAGGCGGCAAAAGCCGGGCCATAACGCAAACTGGATAGGGGAAAGCTTCCGGGATGCTGGATTTGCGGGAAATCCCCGCCTATGGCCTCGAGGGCCTCGGCTTTGACAAAACCCGGGACGATGAAGAAGGGGAAGGGCTCGCGCTGCACTGGTGCTTCGCGCAGCGCGTGCATGTCTGCCGCCGGCTGTGGCAAAGCTGTTTCGCTCCAAGCTCGTTTGGCTACAGGACTCATACTTGCCATCATACCTTTAGGATGGGCACCGGCGCGAACGCCGTCAAACGCCCCTTTGTCAGGTCATTGCCCAGAAGGCAAGTCCAACGGGTTATCGGCCCCCCAAGGCTCGCCTTTTGCCCGGATTGGTCTTAAATCCCCGCGGTCAAAACACGCAGGCATCACCAGGGGCCGGGAGCATGGCAGGAACACGAGTCGCCGTCATCGACGATTGGCAGAATGCCGCGCACGAATTGGCCGATTGGTCACACCTGCAGAAGCGCGCCGAAGTCGTCTTCTTTCAGCGGCATTACCCGGCAGGGGAAGAGGACGCGGCGGTCCGCGACCTCAAGGATTTCGACATCGTCCTCATTACCCGCGAACGTTCGCGCTTCTCCGAAGCCCTCATCGCGCGTCTGCCCAAGCTGAAGATGATGTCGCTGACCGGATCGCGCGCGCCCAATGTGGACCAGGATGCCTGCACCAAACGCGGCATTGTCTGCACGATGACCTCGGGGGGGCACTCGCCCGCGCCCGCGGCCGAGATGTCGCTGGCGCTTCTGCTTGCGGCGGCGCGCCAGATTCCGGCAGGTGACGCGGCCATGCGTGCGGGCCGGTTTCAGGAAGGCATAAGACCGGGAATCAATCTCGAAGGGCGGACACTCGGTCTCGTCGGGCTCGGGCGCATCGGGGCCTATATGGCGCGCTACGGCAAAGCGCTCGGCATGCGGGTGATCGCCTGGAGCCAAAACCTCACCGACGAGAGAGCCAAGGAAGCCGGCGCCGAGCGTGTGAGCAAGGAGCAGCTCTTCTCGGAGGCCGACGCGGTCAGCGTGCATCTCGTGCTTGGACCGCGTTCGCGCGGGCTGATCGGCGCCGCCGATTTCGCGCGCATGAAAAAAGGCGCGATCTTCATCAACACCTCGCGCGGGCCGATCGTCGATGAGGCGGCCCTGGTTGCCGCGCTGCGCGAGGGGCGAATCTTCGCAGCCCTCGATGTGTACGACACCGAGCCGCTTCCGGCCGACAATCCGTTCCGCAATCTGCCGAACACGGTCCTGACCCCGCATCTGGGCTTCACCACGGTGGAGGGATTGGGCGTGTTTTATGAACACGCCATCGACAACATCGTGGCCTTCCTCGACGGCAAGCCGAAAAATGTCGCCAATCCTGACGCACTGAACCGCGCCTGATCATCCCTCTTCCGGCCAATGCAACGCCTCCGTCAATGCGCGGCCCAAGATCCACTCTTTGTCTTCGTCGGAAAGAAAATCGAGCGCGTGCCGGAACAAATCGAGGCATTCGCTGTAGCTGCTG
>DASQIQ010000253.1:0-3267 GCA_035631495.1 Micropepsaceae bacterium | reverse complement strand
CCAGGGCGCATCACGCTGATTTGCCGTTTCGGCGCGGACAAGGCGGCCGAAAAATTCCCCAAGCTTTTGCGCAGCCTAACGCGCGAGGGAAAGCGGGTCGTTTGGTCCTGCGATCCCATGCATGGAAACACGATCAAATCCTCTACCGGCTACAAGACGCGACCCTTCGACCGCGTGCTCAAAGAGGTGCGCACCTTCTTCGAGGTCCATCGCGCCGAAGGCACCCATGCGGGCGGCATCCACCTGGAGCTAACCGGCAAGGACGTCACGGAGTGCCTGGGTGGTCCGCAGGAGATTTCCGAGCAGGATCTTGCCAACCGCTACGACACGCATTGCGACCCCCGCCTCAATGCCAGCCAAGCTCTCGATTTGGCCTTTCTGGTCGCCGAGAACCTCCGCGAGGAGCGAAAGATCCCGTTCCGGCCCACCCAGAACGCGCTCGGCTAATCGAAATTCCCTTGCGATTTGAATTGGTTAACTACAGGTTGTGGTGCCCAAGTAACATGGGGAAATATTTTATGAGTGGCGCATAAGACCCTTTCCCCGCATTGATTTCTTGGTAAATCCAGATCGCGGTCATCCCGTTTGAAGATTCACAGACTTTCCTCGCAGCGTCCCTTGCGCGCTGCCGTCGTGGGGGCCGGCGTGTTCGGCCGGCACCACGCGGCAAAATATCTGCATCAGCCAGAGGTCAAGCTGCACGCGATAGCCGATGTGAACGCAGAGGCTCGCCGCCATGTCACCACGCATATGCAGGTGCCCGCGGTCGCGGATTGGCGCGAATTGTTGGGCGAGGTGGATCTTGTCAGCATCTGCTCGCCCGCCAGCACCCATGCCGAGATCGTTGGCGCATTTCTGACGGCTGGCGCCCATGTGCTGGTCGAGAAGCCCATCGCCACCGAGCTTGACGAGGCGGAAGAGTTGATCGCGCTCGCCGGCAGAAGCGGGTTGGTTCTCACCGTCGGTCACCAGGAGCGGTTCGTCTTCGCCAGAAGCGGGCTCCTGGATTACGAGGACGCGCCGCTGAGCGTAGAATGTGTTCGCGCCGGGCCCTGGACTGGGCGGGGCACCGATGTCAGCGTCGTGCTGGATCTGATGATCCACGATCTCGATCTGGTTCATCGTCTGGTGCCGGGCGCGCCTCTCGCGGTCCGGAGCTGTGGGCGATCTGTACACGGATTATTCGTCGACGAGGTTACGGCGGACATTACCTTTGAAAACGGCTCGCAAGTGGAGCTGATCGCCAATCGGTCCGCCGATTCAAGGCAGCGTTTCATGCGCGTGGTCTATCCCGACGGCGAGATCGAGATCGATTTCCTCACCCGCAAAGTGACGAACACGACCGCGAGACCCTTGCAGGCGCTCGAGCTCCACGATCCGTTGGGCGAATCCGTGGCTGCCTTTGTGACCGCGGTTAAGGGCGGCCCTTCCACGCTCGTGCGTCCGGAAGAGGCGCGCCGGGCCCTCGAAACCGCGCTTCTGATCGAGGATGCGCTGGTCCCGGCCGGCAAGATCCCCGCCAGGGAACGCGTCGCACTCCGCCGCACGGCCTAGAAATCCGAACTCACCTGACTTGATCGAGGATCGTGACGCAACACGCGAGCGGGTTGGGGCCGCGAAGTGCACCTAAGCGCCCTTCTGCGAATTCCCGTATCGCGCTAAACCCTGTCGCATGACCGATCGTCTGACCATCGCGCTGGCCCAACTCAACCCGATCATGGGCGATTTTCCCGGTAATCTCGCGCGCGCCCGCGCGGCGAGGGCCGAGGGCGGTGCCGCCGGTGCCGATCTTATCCTTTTCAGCGAGCTCTACATCACCGGCTATCCGCCCGAAGACCTCGTGCTGAAGCCGGTGTTCCAGAAGGATGCGATGGACGCGGTCGAAGCCTTTGCCAGGGATACCGCCGATGGCGGTCCGGCGGTTCTGGTCGGCACGCCCTGGCTCAAAGACGGCGGCCTCTACAACGCGGTGGCCTATCTCGACGCCGGCGCGGTGCAGGCGACGACGTTCAAAGTCGATCTGCCCAATTACGGCGTCTTCGACGAGAAGCGTCTCTTCAAGCCCGGCCCGATGCCCGGCCCATTCAACATTCGCGGCGTGCGCATCGGAGTTCCCATCTGCGAGGACATCTGGGGCGGCGATCCGGTCGAATGCTTAAGCGAAACCGGCACCGAGCTTCTGCTGGTGCCCAACGGTTCGCCTTTCGATGCGCTCAAACGCGATCACCGGCTGAATGTCGCGGTCGCGCGGATCATCGATTCGGGATTGCCGCTCGCCTATCTCAATCAGGTCGGTGGCCAGGACGAGCTTGTTTTCGACGGCGCGTCCTTCGTGCTCAACGCCGACAAGCGCCCGGCGCTGCAATTGCCGAGCTGGGAGGAGGCGGTCGCGATCACGCGCTGGCATCGCGGGAGTGGGGGCTGGGCCTGTGAGCCCGGACCGCTCGCGGAAATCGAAGAGCTGAACGCCGCGCTCTATTCGGCGATGATGCTGGGCCTGAAGGATTATGTGAACAAGAACCGTTTTCCCGGCGTCGTGCTGGGCCTGTCCGGCGGCATCGATTCCGCGCTCACCGCCGCCGTCGCTGTGGACGCGCTGGGAGCAGACCGCGTGCGCTGCGTGATGATGCCATCGCGCTATACGTCCAAGGACAGTCTGGAAGATGCCACCGCGGTGGCGAAGCTCTTGGGCGTCGCGCTCGACACAGTGCCCATCGAGCCGCCGGTGAACGCGTTCGGCGAAATCCTCAGCGCCGAATTCGCCGGGAAGAAACCGGACATCACCGAGGAGAACATCCAGTCGCGCATTCGCGGGCTCATCCTGATGGCGGTCTCCAACAAATTCGGACCCATGGTTCTGACCACGGGCAACAAGTCGGAAATGTCGGTGGGCTACGCCACTCTCTATGGCGACATGGCGGGCGGCTACAATGTGCTGAAGGATTTGTACAAGACGCGGGTTTTTGCGCTGTCGCGCTGGCGCAACCAGATGCGGCCCAAAGGCGCGGCCGGACCTGCGGGCCGGGTCATGCCCGAACGCGTGATCGAGAAGCCCCCCACCGCGGAATTGCGCGCCAACCAGAAGGACGAGGATTCGCTGCCGCCCTATGAGGTGCTGGACGGCATTCTGGAATGCCTGGTGGAGGGCGAGATGAGCTTCGAAGAGGTGGTGGCGAAAGGCTACGCCCCCGCCACCGTCCGCCGCGTCGAGCAATTGCTCTATGTCGCCGAGTATAAGCGCCGCCAGGCCGCGCCCGGCGTCAAGCT
>DASQIQ010000252.1:0-36640 GCA_035631495.1 Micropepsaceae bacterium | reverse complement strand
CGACGACGGCGTGCCCTATTTTGGCTTCGTCCGCGACTCCAAGGGTAAGACGATTCCCAACGCCTCCATCACGGCCACCACGGCGAAGGGATCCAGCTTCGTCGTGCAAGCCGACAATATGGGGCATTATCGCATTCCCGGCTTCTCCAAGAGCGTCGATCCCAAGCTGGTGCAGATCACTTGCAGCAAGACGGGCTACAGACTCGTCTCGCGCGACCGCAGGGTGCTGCGCGGCGCTCCCAATGCGCCCATCGAGACGAACTGCATCCTTGCGCCCGACGTGAACAAGCCCGCGGCGTAACACCATCCATCACCATGGCCGCCCCTGAGGCGGCCATCCAGCGGGCGCGCGTCCGCGCGCCGAGAGGATTCTATCGCCCGCAGACGCGGGCGTGCTGGGTGGCCGGGTCAAGCCCGGCCATGGTGAAGAAATAAAAACAGCCCTCGTGCGGTTAGGCACGAGGGCTTTCTTACAACCGATGGATTGGGCTTAGTCGAGCGGCTCGACGTGCATCACCACCGCCTGATGATTGGCGCCGATCCACAGACCCGGCTTTGCGCCGTAATCGTCGACCGCAACGCGCCGGCCATTGGTCTCGACCGGCATCAGATACTGCACCGCCGCGCCGGTCTTGGTGTCGATCCGGGTGACCAGATCGTTCATCATATTGTCGGTCCACACCCAACCCGTCTTGTCGATCTGCGCGTCATAGGGCGAACCATATTTACCCGGCACGTTCCATTCCATGAACTCGGCCGTCTTGGTATCGAACATGCCGATCTTGTCGGCGCGCCATTCGGCGAACCACAAGCGGTCCTGATTGTCCATGCGGCCACGCCGCGGACGCGAATAATCCGACGGCGTCTTATAGGACGTCGTCGCGCCGGTCTTGGCATCGATCTTCCAAACATATTGGCTCGGAAAATCCATCAGATAGGCGTTGTTGTGCGAATCCGTATAGACGCCATAGGCCGAATGCGCTTCGCCCTTCGGCCGATCCTTGAACGGTTCCATCCAGGGTTCGAACTTGCCGCTCTTGACGTCGAAGCGCCCGACAATCGGTTCTTCCGCCGCATTGATCCAGGCCTTGCCGTCCACCTTCCAATGGATGGGAGACACCATCGCCGTCTGGGTCTTCAGGTTCTGCATCTCCTTGGGGATGGTGTAGAAAGTGAACTTCTCGGCCTTGCGGTCGAACATCGCAGCACCGGTCTGATCCATCATGCCGAGCCAGAGATTGCCGTCCGTGTCGAATTCGACGTCGAGATTGCCGTTGGAGAAGCCGGGGCGCGTCGGGGCGTAGGTGTATTCCTTCACCTGCCCGGTCTTGGGATCGAGGCGCTGCAGCGAATTCTCGCCGAAGTCGCTCACCCACACAAAGCCGTCCGGTCCCTTCACCGAATCATGCGGCTGCATGGATTTGCGGGGCAAATCATAGGACGTGATGATGACATGGGTGTCCTTGCCGTGCGGCCGCCCCGCACCCTTGAACGGGAATTTGAAATCGGCCGCGCTCGAGAGGTTGATGGAGGAGATGTAGTTCGCCAGCCGGTCGACGCCACCGAATGTCCGCGCCTGATCGCGCGCTTCGGCCCGCTTCTGCACCTGCACCGGGAAGGCCTGGCTCGCCATCGCCGCCATGCGCGGGAACACATCGCCGATGAGCTGATCCTTGGTATAGGCCGAGGTGAGCGGCCGCGACAGCGTATGGCAGGTGGCGCAGGCGACGAGGTCGCGCTTCTCTTGCTCCGTACCCGGAGCACTGTTCAGCCAGTCGGCATTGGTGAGCTGCGGGGCCAGATTCATGGCCTCTTTCAGCTTCACGTCGGCCGTGGCGCCGGATCCGGTCACATCGACGCTGCGCGGACCATCGAGGATGTAGCCGAGAGCGCGGATCTTGATCGAATAATGGCCGGTCTCCAGGCGGTCGGCCGGGAAGGCGTAATGGCCCTTCTCGTCGCTGATCACGGTCACCGCCACGGACGAGCCGTCTTTTTTGGCGGTCACGAGCACGCCTTCCATGGCCCCTTCCTTGGCGGAGGTCACCTGGCCGCTTAAGGGTGCGGCGAAGGCATGGGTCGCGCTCGCGCTCATGAGCACGGCCGCGCTCAACAGCAGCGACACTTTCATTCTATGCATCGGTTCCTCCTGGATAGTCCCAAATGTGACAAAGCGCCCGCAAAAGCGGGTAAAAAGCCGAACCGGAATAGTTCGCCAAACGCCCCTTCTAGTCAACGGGAGGAGGGTGGCTTACCCCCGGCCCGGGACGGTTGGTAAAGGTGCGACATTCACAGTGGAAGGGGTGAATTTAGGGGTGTGCGACACCAAATAGAGCTTGGAACACCCAAATCAGGCGGTTTTTCGAGATATGGCCTAAAGGTCGGGGTTTCGGTTACGGTTCATTGGTAAAAGTTGTGTCAAATTCGCTCGCGCTTCGGCATCAGGCGACCCCGCCATCTGATAGCCGTGGCCAAAGGAGGGCGATCATGAGTGCTTCCCCGAGCTGGCGTGCACGCACCATCACCAAGCCCATCCTTTCCTGGTACCGGAAGGTCCTGCCGGCCATCTCGCCGACCGAACGCGACGCCATCGCGGCGGGCACGGTGTGGTGGGATGCCGATCTGTTCTCGGGCAAACCCGATTGGAACAAGCTGCGCAACTTCCCCAAGCCCGCGCTCACCGCCGAAGAACAAATGTTCCTGGACGGCCCGGTCGAAAAACTTTGCGGCATGCTGAACGATTGGCAGATCCGCCGCGACGGCGACCTGCCCGAAAATGTCTGGGCCTACATCCGGAACAATGGCTTCATGGGGATGATCATTCCCAAGGAGCATGGCGGCCTCGGTTTCTCGGCGCTGATGCACAGCCATGTGGTGATGAAGATCGCGAGCCGCAGTGCGGCGGCCGCCGTCACCGTGATGGTGCCCAACTCACTCGGACCCGCCGAGCTCTTGATGCGCTACGGCACCGATGCGCAGCGCAATTATTATCTGCCGCGCCTTGCGGCCGGTCAGGAGATCCCCTGCTTCGCGCTGACCGCGCCGGAAGCGGGGTCGGACGCCGCCTCCATCCCCGATCGCGGCGTTGTCTGTTACGGCGAGCACAAGGGCAACCGCGTGCTTGGCGTCAAGGTCACCTGGAACAAGCGCTACATCACGCTCGCGCCGGTGGCGACGATTCTCGGCCTCGCCTTCCGTCTCTACGATCCCGACCATCTGATCGGCGACAAGGAAGACATCGGCATCACGCTCGCGCTGGTGCCCACCAACACGCCGGGCGTGCAGATCGGACGGCGTCATTATCCGGCCGACCAATCCTTCCAGAACGGCCCGACGAGCGGCAAAGACGTCTTCATTCCGATGGACACCATCATCGGCGGCAAGGACCGCGTCGGCCAAGGCTGGCGCATGCTGATGGATTGCCTGGCGGCGGGGCGCGCGATTTCGCTGCCGGCGCTCGGCACCGGCGCCGCGATGTTCTGCGCCCGGCTTGCCGGCGCCTATGCCCGCGTTCGCCGCCAGTTCGGCATGGCCATCGGCCGCTTCGAAGGCATCGAAGCCCCGCTCGCGCGCATCGCGGGCTATGCCTATGTGCTGGACGCGGCGCGGCGTCTGACGGCGTCATCGCTCGATTCCGGCCAACAGCCTTCGGTGCTCTCGGCGATCCTCAAATATCACGCCACGGAACGCATGCGCACCGCGCTCAACGATGCGCTGGACATCCATGGCGGCCGCGCCATCTGCGATGGCCCGCGCAATTATCTCTTCGGCACCTATATGAGTGTTCCCGTCGCCATCACGGTGGAAGGGGCAAACATCCTGACCCGCTCCCTGATGATTTTCGGACAGGGCGCCATACGCTGCCATCCTTTTCTCTTGAAAGAGATGGAAGCGGCTAACCTGCCGGACCCGAACGAATCGCTGGCGGCGTTCGACCGCGCGCTGTTCGCCCATATTTACAGCGCCACCTCGAATGTCATCCGCGCCTTCCTGCACAATCTCACCTTCGGCGTCTTCGCGCGCGTGCCCGACGTGCCGCATATAACCCCGATGTATCGCGGGCTTCATGTGGCCTCGGTCACCTTCGCCGCGGTCGCCGATCTGGTGATGGGCACGCTGGGCGGCGAGATGAAGCGGCGCGAGAGTCTTTCCGCACGGCTCGGCGATGTGTTGAGCGAGCTTTATCTGATGAGCTGCGCGCTGAAGCGCTTCGAAGACGAGGGCTTTAAAACCGAAGACTTGCCGCTGCTGGAATGGAATTATCGCAGCACGCTGCATGACATTCAGACGCGGCTGGACGAGGTTCTGACCAATCTGCCGATGCGCCCGGCCGCCTGGCTCTTGAGACTCGTGGCGTTCCCCCTGGGGCGCCATCGCAGACCGCCTTCCGACAGGCTCACCCATGCTTGCGCGAAGTTGATCCTTGGCGCGACCGAGACGCGCGAAAGACTGACCGACGGCATCTATGTCAGCCGCTCGGCCACCGATCCGACGGGCCGCATGGAGGTGGCTTTCGCCGCAGCGATCGAACGCGACGCGATCGAGGAAAAGATACGCGCCGCCGGTCACGCGGGCCGCAAGGCGCTTGCCGATCTGCCGCGTCTGGTGCGCGAGAACGTCATCACGCAAGGCGAGGCCGATGCGCTCAATCGCGCCAATGCCATTGTTCGCGACGCCATCGACGTGGACGATTTCTCGCCCACCGAGCTTACCGGCCGCGCGAGTTCGACCATCCACTCGGCCGCCGCCGCGGAGTAGTCACACCAGCCAACGCTTCTTGGACGCTGCGAGCTTCGCGCTGGCGCGCATCGCCTTCCTTGGCGCGGAACTTCGCGATGTCCGCGATCAATTTCACGGGGACGGGCTCGGTGAGCCGGAAGCGGATCGTGCCCTTGCTGATCTTGTACGGTGCAAGCTCGCTTTTGAATGCCCTTACCAGGCGATCGCTGGCGGGATAAAGCGAGTAGTGCTGCTTCCACCCCGCGAAATAGAGCACCGCTCCGCCTTGCAGTTTGTAGGCGGGGATCTGGTAAGCGATCGTCTCTTCGGCGCCGGGCACGGCGTTGCGGATGGTGTTGCGGACGCAACTCAGGATCGACTGCACATCTTCGGCGTGCGCTGCGATGTACTCGTCCACGGATGTGAAATCGGTCTTGGCCATCATATCCTCACGAAAACCGCTCCCAGGCGGCCTGGCGGGAAACCCCCAGCGCCGCGCCGATATCGGCCCAACTGACCCCACGTTTGCGCAGGGTTTCGACCTGCTGCTGCAGCACGTTTCGCATGCCCTCGACGGCGGCCTCCGACGGCTTGAGCGATTGCAGCAATTGCGCGTCCGCCATTGAATCCCAACCCACGAAGGACGACGGGGTGGCTTCCAGGATCCGGTTGCAGATCCCGACGCAGGAATCGCAGATCGCCACGCCCGGCCCGCCGAGCAATTTCGCCACCTCGGTCTCGGCCTTCTTGCAGAACGAGCAGCGCAAGCGGCGGCGTTTGAGTTTGAGCGGCATGACATCTCCCGGGCACGTCAGGTGCTCCCTGACAGCGAAATTGTCAAGCTAATCTTGACAAGACGGAAGATCGTCCGCGCCGCCAAGCCTAGGGAACATTTGCCGGGCTGGGCAGTTTCCTTGCACAACGAAAAAAGGGTGAACCCAATGCTAGGGACAATTCTGCTTATCGTCCTGATCCTGCTTCTGGTCGGCGCACTTCCAAGCTGGCCCTATAGCAGCGGCTGGGGTTATGGTCCGAGCGGCGTGCTTGGCACCGTGGTGGTTGTGCTTCTTATTCTGGTGCTGATCGGGCGTATCTAGGGCCGAGCAAGGCCCCACAAGAAGGGCCACATGGCTGGGCTGGAAACCTATCGGGCCAAACGCAATTTTGGCGTCACCGCGGAGCCGCGCGGGCGTGTGGCCCGCGCCAAGACCAAAGCGCTGCGCTTCGTTATCCAGCGCCATGCGGCGACGCGGCTCCATTATGATCTTCGCCTAGAACTGGATGGCGTCTACAAATCCTGGGCGGTGACGAAGGTTCCTTCGCTCGACCCGGCGACCAAGCGGCTGGCGGTCGAGGTGGAAGACCATCCCCTGGAATACGGCACCTTCGAGGGCACCATACCGCAAGGCCAATATGGCGGTGGCACGGTGCAGCTTTGGGACTATGGAACCTGGGCGCCGCAGAGCGATGACCCGCGCGGCGATTTCGCCAAGGGCCAGTTGAAAATCTTGCTCTACGGCAAGCGCATGCACGGCCGCTGGGCGTTGATCCGTCTGCGCGACGACAAGCCCAAGCTTGGGCGGAAGCTCCACCACAATTGGCTGCTCATCAAAGAAAAAGACGAATTCGCACTGCCCGGTGAAGCGGATGCGCTTCTTGCCGCCGACACCTCCGTGAAATCCGGCCGGACGCTGGAGGAAATCGCGTCCAGCAAGAAATCCAAGGTCTGGCACTCGTCTCGCAAAAAGGGCGCGCCGGCCGATGAGGACAAACCTTCAGCTGAACCGGCGATAATCGTAAAAAAAAAGATCCGTCCATCGCGCGTAACAATGGCCCGAGCGCGGAACGCCCGAAAACACTGAAGCGCGTCAAGATGCCCGAGTTCGTGGCGCCCCAGTTGGCCCGGCTGGTGGACGAACCGCCCGTCGGCGCGGTCTGGGTGCATGAGATCAAGTTCGATGGCTATCGCATGCAGCTTCGGGCCGAGAAGCGCGGCGCGGTTTTGCGCACGCGCAAAGCCTTGGACTGGAGCCACCGTTTTCCCGAAATCGCGCATGAAGGCAGGCGTCTGCCCGACTGTATGATCGATGGCGAAATCTGTGCGCTGGACGAGCGGGGCATCCCGAGTTTTGCCGGACTGCAGCAGGCACTCTCGGACGGGCGCACGGCCGAGTTGATTTTTTTCATCTTCGATCTTCTTTTCCTCGAGGGCGTGGATTTGCGTAGCCAACCGCTTTCGGCGCGCAAGGATCTCCTCTCGACGCTACTGGCGAACCGGAGCGATGTTCCCCATTACCGCTATGTCGAACATTTTTCGACATCGGGTAAGGAACTCTTGCGAAGCGCCTGCCGCGCCCATCTCGAAGGCATCATTTCCAAGCGCGGCGACGCGCCCTATCGTTCCGGCCGCAGCGATCTGTGGACCAAAGCGAAATGCCGCGGCGGTCAGGAAGTGGTGATCGGCGCCTGGTGGGGCAGTCAGACCAAACTTCGCTCGCTACTGGTGGGCGCCTACCGGGGCGAGGATTTCACCTATCTTGGACGCGTCGGCACGGGTTTCAACTCCGAGAATTCCGGGCCGGTACTGCGCGCACTGAAGAAACTCGAGCAGCCAAAATCGCCGTTCACCGCTGGCGTCAAGCCGCCGCGCACCAAGGACATCCACTGGGTCGCGCCCAGGCAAGTCGCGGAAGTGGAGTACTCGAACATCACACATGACGGATTGCTGCGGCAGGCAGCCTTCAAGGGTTTGCGCGACGACAAGCCCGCGCGTGCCGTCGCGGTGGAACAGATGATGCCGGTGCAGGAGGCAGAGGAACGCTCGGAAGGGGAGAAAGACATGATGCAAACAGCCCAAACATCGACGACCGCCAAATCGTTGAAAAGGCCAGCCGCGCGGGCAGACAATGTCGTCGCGGGCATCACCATCAGCCATCCCGAGAAAATTCTGTGGCCGGCAACGCGCAACAACGCGGCGGTCACCAAGCTCGACCTCGCGCGCTATTACGAGAAGATCGCCCCGCTCATCTTGCCGCATATCGTGCTCAGGCCGATCTCGATGGTGCGGGCGCCGGAAGGAATCGGCGGCGAGCGCTTTTTCCAGCGCCATGTCCTCGCGGGCGCGTCGGGGGTCGTGCCCATTCCGGCCGCCGGCGAGAAGCAGCCCTTTCACGCCATCGACAGCGTGGAAGGCCTGGTGTCGCTTGCTCAGGCGGCGGTAATGGAGATTCACCCCTGGGGCTGCAAGCCGCGCGATCCCGAAACGCCCGAACGTTTGATCTTCGATCTCGATCCGGCGCCCGAATTGTCCTTCGAGCGCGTGATGGACGCCGCTAAGGACATGCGCGAGGTGCTGATGGCCTGCGGGCTGACGCCCTTTGTGAAGACCACCGGCGGCAAAGGCATGCATGTGGTGGTCGCCATCAAGGGAACGCCCAAGAAGCCGGTGACCTGGGATGATGCCAAATCGTTCGCGCTCGGCGTTTCGGAGAAGGTCGCGCGCGCGGCGCCCGACCGTTATGTCACCAACATGTCCAAGAAACAGCGCGCCGGAAAGATTTTCCTCGATTATTTGCGCAACGGCCGGGGCGCGACCGCGGTTGCGCCCTGGTCGCCGCGGGCGCGCGAAGGCGCGACCATCGCCGTGCCGCTTGCCTGGAGCCAATTGCGCAAAGGCCTCGATCCGTCGGCGTTTACAATTCGGGGTGCGACGGCGATGTCGAAGCGGCCCGATCCATGGAAAGATTTGGCGGCCTCCGCGGCATCCTTGGACGCGGCGTGGAAGAGACTGAAGAAACTGTAGAATGCCATGACGCATCAAAAAGAATCCCCCCCTCCCCTTGCGGGAGGGGGCGAGGGGGAGGGGTAAAGCAACCCTCCGTTCGCGCGCCTTGCGCAAACAATCCTCCGAAGCCGAAAAACTGCTGTGGCAAAAATTGCGCCGTAAGCAGTTTCACGGCCTTCGTTTTCGTCGTCAGTTTCCTCTCGGTCCATATTTCGGCGATTTTGTTTGTCTTCCCGCACGCTTGGTCATCGAAGTCGACGGCGGGCAACACGCGGAAGTCGCGCAGGCAGACCACGATAAACGTAGAACAGATTGGCTTCGCACAGAGAATTTTCGCGTCTTACGCTTTTGGAATCCGGATATTTTCGAGAACATGGATGGAGTGCTCGATATGATTGACGCTGCAATTCGCGAAGCGCCCCTCCCCCTATCCCCCTCCCGCAAGGGGAGGGGGTAAATCGTGCCATGAGATTTAACGCGCGCGCTTCTTGGACGGTTTGGCCGGGGCTGTCGCCTGTTTGGTCGGGCTGCCCTTGGGTGGCGCGCCCTTGGCGCCGAGGCTCTTCTTCAAGGCCGCCATCAGATCGATGACATTGCTCGGCTCGGCGGGAGGTGCCGAAACCGTCGGCTTCTCGCCCTTCTCTTTGCGGCGAATGAGATCGCGCAGCGATTCCTCATAGCGGTCGCGGAATTCATCGGGGTCGAACGGGCCTTCCAATTGCGCAATGATCTTTTCCGCGATCTCGACCATCTGCCTGTCGGGTTTCATGTCCGGAATCGATTCAAGCGCTTTCTGCAGATTGACGACCTCATCACGCATCCTGAGCGAATGGACCAGGAGCCCTTTCTCGCGCGGCTCCATCGCCATCAGCCTTTCGCGCGTGTGCATCACCACGCGCCCCAAGGCGACGCGATGAGTCTGCCGCATTGCCTCGCGAATGACCGCATAGGCGTTCACGGCGATATCGTCCGTGGGAAGAAGAATATAGGGCACGTCGAAAAACAGCCGGTCGATCGAATCCGCATCGACAAAGCGCTCGATGTCGAGCGTGTGGGTGGTCTCCAGCTTCACCGCATCGAGCTCTTCGTCCTGGATGATCACATAGCGGTTCTTCTCGACCTCGTAGCCGCGCACCAAATCGGCGCGGTCGACGGGCCCGGTTTCCGGATCCGTCGGGACCATGCGGATGCGATTGTTCGTTTTGGGGTTGAGCAGGTTGAAGGAGATATCGTTCGCGCGCGACGTGGCCTTGTAGAGGGCCACCGGGCAGCTCACCAGCGATAGGCGCAGCATGCCCTGCCAGACCGGCCGGGCCGATAGACCGGGAATCCGGGGCCGCGGCGCAGGTTTGGATGTTTCAGCCTCGGGTTCGTCTTTTCGACGTTTCTTCGTGGTGGCCATGTTGCGAATCTACCCCTCAAGTCTCGAATTCCCGGGATTCGGAACGTCGCCGCGAGGCGCGCGTTCCCTTCGCCGGGTGCCCTAAAGCCTGACCTACAATGAAAAAAACCAAATTCATCCAGGACGCTAAGCTCTATCCCTCCCGATATTACCGCAATCCGTCGGACGTTGTCAGAGACAGGCGCCTCACCAATGCAGACCGCCTGGAGATCCTAGCCGCCTGGGAACGCGAAGCCAGGGAGCAGCAGGAGCGCGACGAGTCGCCGGAAAGCGGGCTCGACCCGCTGCAGCAGCTTCGCCTCGTCCGTGAGGAATTGCTGCGCTCCCAAGACGCCACTCAGGGCCGTTCGAGCGCCGTAATGAACGAGGAAAAACCTTGATAGGACAATTGGTTCCACAAAACTCCCGCTGGTTCCATGCTTATCAAATTTGGGATGCCGCAACTCCCGGGTGAACGGCACGTTTTCACTTCCGGAAGAGCATCACGGAGACGGGCAATGGCACAGACAAAGCCTTGGGACCATTCGATGGAATTTGGCGGCCGCGACGGCGCCCATCAGACGCCGATGTTGACGCCGGAAGAGGCCCGGCAAGGGGTCATTTCCGGTCACGTCATTATGATATTGGTGGTCAGCTTGATGCTAGCCGTGATCGCCGGTGCCACAATCTACGTGGCTCTCGTCTAAGACCCGCATTTCGTTTCACGGCCGCTCCATCGTCTGTGGCGAGCAGCATGGCAAGTCCGCGTAAGCTCGGCACGTGCAGGGCCACGGTGTGAACGGAGATGAGCAGCGGGACTGCCGTAATCGATGCCGCCGGCCCCCACATCCAAACGAGGGTGGCGACCGTCAGGAATATCGCGACGGGCGAAATCACGATGCGCCGCGACAACAGCCAGGGCTGCACCAGATTGGCTTCGACCGTGTTGAGCCCCAGCAGAATCGCCGGGGGAACGAGCCCCAACAGAACCGTCTTGGCGGTCGCCAGACCGACCACGGCCGCCAGCACGATCACGGTGGTGGGACCGATAACGGGGATGAAGTTCATAAGACCGAATGCGATCCCCCAGAGCATCGCGTCGCTGATGCCAGCAAGCGAAAAACACAGCGCGGTGACCGCCGCAAGTCCGATATTGATCAGCGACAGCGTGAAGAGGTAGCCGGAGACCCGGCTTCTCACGTTGCGGCAGATCCTCGCCATCCGCAGCCGGTTCTGGAATGTTCGCGGCAACAGAATGAGCTGGATCGTGTAACGCCGCCGGCAGGCTATGAGGAATATCGTCAGCACGGTGACATAGACGCCCTTGCCCAAAATGGCCGGGGCATTGCGCGCGGCCGTCACGATCAAGCCGTCCGACGCGGCAACGCTGCGCACGGGCTCTGGCCCGTTCGCGCCTACTTGGGTGAGCCGGGTCGAGACGCTTTCCACAGCCGCAACCTGACGCGCAAGAGGCCGCAGCTTGCGTTCGATCGACTGGGCAATCTTGGGTGCATCGTTCAACCAATTGGAAATATCGGGCGCCAGCGCGAAGGCACCAGCCGTAAGACAGGTGACCGTCGCCACCACTGCCAAGACCGCGGCCAGACCGGTTGGAAAGCCCAGCCTCTCCAGAGCACGCGCCACGGGCGCGAGGACAAGCGCCAGGGTGGCTGCAATAACTGTGGGGGCAAGCACGTCGGCTCCCGCAACGCTCGCGGTGAGAGCGATAATAATCAGCAACGCGACGGCGCAGGCACGGATGACTTTGATGTCGCGGCGCACCTGCGTGATGCGGCGCGCAATCGAGACGTTGGGCGCCAGGGTCTTGCGGGCGATGTTGATGTTCACGGGCCAACTCGGATTTCGGAACCCGCCTAGCCTATAATTGACCCCTTAACAAAGGTCCATCGAACCGCGGAAAGGAAGGGAGAGGGGGAACGAGCGGACCGCCGATGCCGACTGTCGAGGGGGGCAATTTGACGTAGCCTGGGATCAGGGCCCGCTCGCCCATCATAATGCGAGTCCCCTGAAGTTGGTTCCGGGAGAATCGCAATTTCTTAATTTTATGGAAAGTCGGTTTCGCGGCAGGGCCCGGCGTCCCGCCGCGAATTCGGCGTCGCGGCAGGAAAACCGCCATCCTCGCAAGCAATCTGGATTTTGGCCTGGGCCTCGCTCCGGTTCGGAACCGCAGCGCGGTCATCGAGGCTGAAAGCCAGCGTCAGGAGAAGCCCCGCACCAAACAAAGTTTGCATAGGAATTTTGAGCATGCGCGCCCCCCGGTCGCCGCTCAGAACGGCAGTTCGTCGCGGATCAGTCCGAGCAAACCGCTTCCCGCGAGAAGTATGAGAAACACCACGAACAAGAACTTGACGAATACAGCGGCAAGACCAACCAGCCCGAAGAAGCCGAGATACGCTGCAACAACGGCCAAAACCAGAAACGCCGCCGCCCATCCGAACATGCGAAAACCCCACATCTTCCCCGCTTCAAACGTTCAGGGAAAGTCTAAGTTCCGCTAGTCAAGGGCTTACTCACAAGCTCAAGGCTTGCGGTGCTGGAGGGCCTCGGACGCACCAAGGAGGCCGGCGAAGACCACGGCGAGAAGGGGCTTGTCCCGAGCGAGCGCCGCGAGCAGGGAAAGCGTCGCAGCAGCCGGATCGGCCGGCGTCACCCGAACCTCGGCAGGATGATACTTCGCTCGGGTTGCATGGGCATGGAGGTAGACGATCGCCGCCCAGCACAGTGGCCCGATCACCAGAATTGCGGCGGCGATGGAAGCGGCCAAAGTCGCGCCGGCACTGGGAAGAAATGCGAGGTAAAGCGCATAGCCCGCAAAAGCGACTCCAACCCAGATCAAGGCCGACACCGTGATCATCAGCACAGCCCCCGCGATCGCGCGCGCGCCGAGCTGATGCCCGAATTGGTTGAGCATTCGCGAAATCGTAGTTAGCGCAACAGCAGCGCGCCGATGATGGCGCCCGCGCTCATCGAGAGCATGCAAGCCGCGAGAGGCTGCATGCGCACCGCTTCCCGCACGGGTTCGAGATTTTCATTGCCCCATTCCTCGACGCGCTCGACGGCTTCGGAAGCTGACTCCCTGGCTGCGTTCACGGCTCCGTGCACCTGCTCGCTGGCGACCTCTCCGACATCGCTGACCAATGCGCGCATGTCCTGTTGCAGCGTATCGAGATCGGCGCGCAATACGCCCAATCGCGCCTGCACGTCATTGTTTGAATTTCCGTTTTTGCGCTTGCGCGCCATCGTCGTGGCCCGTGCCATCGTTCCCTCCGTCTGGTTGATCATCGCGGAGGGAACGTGTGACGCGCAGCGCCGGTTCCGTCAGGCCGCCGCTTCGTGCCGCAACGAGTGGAAGAAGAGCGCCTGACCGATGGTCGCCTGCACCGTTTCGGGCAGGAAGGGCTTGGTGATCAGATAGGTGGGCTCCGGCCGCTCGCCGGTCAACAGGCGTTCCGGATAGGCCGTAATGAAAATGACGGGAATATCGAAACTGTGCAGAATCTCGGTCACCGCATCGATGCCCGAGCCGCCTTCGCCCAAATTGATGTCCGCGAGGACCAATCCGGGTTGTTGGGCGCGCGCTTTGGCGACCGCTTCGTCCTTTGACGCGGCAGTCCCCACCACCTTGTGGCCCAATTCGACCACCAGATTGTCGAGATCGAGCGCAATGATCGATTCGTCTTCAATGATGAGGACCCGCGATGCGAGCTGTCTTTCAATCGCGTGCTGGGCTTCGACGATCGACTGCTCGACCTCTGCGGGTGTTTCATCGAGGATCTTGCCGGCCTCGCTCAGCGAAAATCCTTCAACGGCCGTCAACAGGAGCGCCGCACGATCCGACGCCGTCAGGGAGCGCAGACGCTCCTCAGGGGTCATGTGCTTAACATCCAGCGAGGTGTCCGTATCGAGCTGACTGGCGGTACCCGCCCAGATGACATGAAATAACCGATAGAGGGCCACGCGCGGCGGTAGATCGGAGGAAAGATCCGACTTTCCGGCCAAAAGCGCGGTTAATGCAGCCCGCACATAGGCGTCCCCGCTTGACTGCGATCCGGTCAGGGCTCTGGCATAGCGCCGCAAATAGGGCAGATGGGGGGCTAAGGATTCTGTCATTGTCATGATTTTGTTCCCTCGATGGCTATGGAACAAACGACCAAAGAGCGAGAATGTTCCATCGCTATGGAACCAGTTTCGAGTTTGCCCGTTTCTCCCACTCAGGGAAAGCCTTAACGGGGAGGGGCGCCCCCCGGGCACGAGCAATCTAGGGCCGGTGAGTATGGACGGACGATTTTGGGACGGACCAGCTGCACGGCGTGAGGGTGGGAATTTGGAAGTGAGAAAAGAACAGCCCGATAGGGAAAAGACGATCGCCGCGCGGGCACGCCAGCGTGCCATCGGACGCGAATTGCGCCGCATCTATGACGAGGTGGTTCAGGAGCCAGTACCCGACGATTTTCTCGAACTTCTGAAGAAGATCGATGCCACAAAGGGCTAGAAGGACTGATCTCGTGAAACATTTTGATGAGCCCTTTATCAGCGCGAGCGCCGGGGAACCCCCGCCGATCGGCGACACGAATGAGGATTTTCGCAAAGATCTCCTCGGTTTGATCCCATTCTTACGAGCCTTTTCCCGCTCGCTTTGCGGCGACCGGGAACTGGCCGACGATCTGGCTCAGGAAGCGCTCGCGAAGGCATGGCAGTCGCGCGACACGTTTCGTGCCGGCTCCAACTTGAAGGCATGGCTGTTTACCATCCTGCGCAATCAATTCTACTCCGACCGGCGGCGGGCGTGGCGCCAGGCGCCATGGGACGATGCCGCCGCAGAGCGGATGCCGGTCGCCAGAGGCGAGCAAGTTTGGGCCGTTCAGCTTTCCGACACAGCACGCGCATTGCGGGGCTTGCCCGCGGAGCAACGAGAAGCGTTGATCTTGGTTGGTGCAGGTGGTTTCTCTTATGAAGACGCGGCGAGAATCAGCAATTGTGCCGTTGGCACGGTGAAGAGCCGCGTCGCGCGGGCACGCAAGGCGCTATCCGCCGCCTTGGAGGGGAATGGTCCGCTGTCGAGCGAGCCGCGCCCGGCAGGGGGAGACGCCACCAATGAGATTATGGCGCAGCTTGAACGCCTTGCGCCCCTTGACGGGCCGGAGTCCGAGGCATCGAACGGGGACCGAGACGCCACCTGACATGGGTGGAAGATCCCTGCGCCTGCGTCTTTTATTCTGGATCATCATCTGGTTGCTGCCCGCCGCGGTGGTCAGCGTGGTTCAGGGCATCGATCGTGTGCAGCGCGACGTCAATGACGTCAGCGACCGCCTCGTTCAGACCGCCCGCAGCAGCGCAGCCAACGCGGAGGCGGTGCTGGCGTCGGGCGAACAGGTGTTGCGCGCCCTCGCCAATCAGCCGGAGGTGCGCGCCGGGGCGACGGATTGCGGGAAAGCGCTCGCCAACGCCATCAAGGGACTCAATTATTTCACCAACATCGCGCGCATCGATGCGACGGGCCATGTGCTTTGCTCGGCTGTGCCGGTGCCCGCCGAACAGAAGGACGTCTCCAAACAGCCATGGTGGGCAGCCACGGACCAACATTCCGGTTTTTTCATCACGCCGCAGATCTACAGCGTCGTTTCGCACCGCAATGTTCTCGGCGGCGTGATTCCCTTGCGAATGGGCGTGGAGTTCGATGGCGCGATGGCATTCGCCTTCGATGTCGCATGGCTGGACATTCTGCTGCACAGCCGGTCGCTACCATCCGGCGCGGTTATCGCCCTGTTCGATCCTCTCGGCACGATTGTGGCAAGCAACAACCCCGAAGCGGCCGCAAAGATCTTCGTTAAGGCGCCCCAAGGCACGAAAGGCGACGAGCGGTTTACCGTTGATGCGAACGGCGAGAATTGGAGCTACGTCCTGCTGCCGCTGCGAAATAACGCCATAAAGGTGGGTTTCGCCATGCTCAACAGCGGCCTCTTCGCCAGCACCTATTTGCATGTGACCACCGACCTACTGCTTCCGGTTCTGATGCTGGGATTGGCATCGGCGGCGATCTGGATCTTCACAGACCGGCAGATCACGCGGTGGATCGTGTATCTGCGGCGCATTACGACCGCCTATGCCCGTGGCCATTACGCGATCCGCCCGGTGGCGCTGGAAGAAGCGCCGAGCGAGTTTCGTGCATTGGGCGAGGCATTTTCCACCATGGCCAGCGCCGTGCAGGACCGTGACCGCCGCTTGCGCGAGGCTCTCGACAACAAGAGTTTGATGATCAAGGAAACCCATCATCGGGTGAAGAACAATCTGCAGATCGTCATGAGTCTGCTTTCTTTGCAGACTGCGAAGTTGCGCGATCCCGCCGCCAAGGATGCGCTCAAGCAGGCGCAGATACGCGTCAATGCGCTCGCCCTCGTTCACCGCATCCTGCACGAGATCGAAGATGTGGGATCGGTCGATGTGCGGCGGCTCATTCAGGATCTCGCGCATCAGATTCAAGAAGGCTTCGGCGCCGAGCGGCGCGATTTGCATCTTGAGGTGGACATTGCCCACCGCCAGGCACCGAGCGAGATCGCCGTGCCACTGACGCTTTTTACCGTCGAGGCGCTCACCAACGCCTTCAAGCACGCCTATCCGGTAGGCGCGCGCGGAGGCGCGATTCGGGTGAGCCTCGCGCCTATCGGAAACGGCAAACTGCGCCTCGCCATCGAGGACGATGGGCGCGGCGTCCAAGGCGAGTCTGAAAGCGGCGGCATTGGCTCGCGCCTTATCCAGGCTTTTGCGCAACAGATCGGTGGCACGGCAATCGCGAGCCGGCGCGATACCGGTGGGACCGTGGTCGAACTCATCTTTCCCGACCCGCTTTTCGAACCCGAAAAGATGACGGAGCCGGTTCCAGCGTGAAAGATCTCACAACAGACCGGACAGCCCGCTGAACAGATTGACGGCCAGGGCCAGCACGAAGGTGTTGTAGAAGAACGACAACGCACCGTGGAAAGTCACGAGCCGCCGGAACGCACGGGTACATGTCATGACGTCGGAGACCTGATAGGTCATGCCGATGCAAAACGCGAAATAGACGAACTCGGAATAGTTGGGCGCGGAATTGGGTTCGGGGAAGATCAGACCGCGGCCGGTCTCCTGGGCCGGTTCGCCGTAGTAGCGATGCGCGTAATGAATAGCGAACAGCATATTCATGCAAAGCCAGGAGAGCAGAAGCGTGCCCAGCGCCAGCAAAATGAGATAGGCTGTCGTACCTGCCGCCGCCTGCCGCGTGTCGTGAATGACCGCGAGCACTCCGCCGAGACTGGCAAGGACGGCAGCACTCATCAGCGCAAGGATGACGGGCGCATTCTCGTCCTGCTGCGCCGCCTTGAGCTGCAAATGCTCCAGCGTGGTGCTCGCCATCATGTGCCAGATGCTCGCCAGGAGAACCGCGACCCCCGCATCCCAGCCGATGAGCCAGCGGATGGCCCAATCCTCGACTGGCGCAACCGCGCCGACAGTGGCTCCCACCGCGATCGCAAACAACAGGCGGAGATGCGCACCCCTGTGCAGCGAATGCTTCGGCGTAGATCGGCGATCTCTGCTCAATGCGGCCCCCTTGGCATTTGTTCGCGAACAGTGTCGCACCGGACGCAAAAAAAGAGGAGCGGATTGACCGCTCCTCATCATGCCGGCCGCTTCTAAAGGCGGCCAAGCGCTGAACCGTGTCGCTAAACTGCCGGGGGCCGTCCGCGTGTCATCGCCACAATCGCGCTCACCAAGAACAGCGCCAGGAACACGACGAAAAGAATCTGGGCGATGCTGGATGCTGTCGCGGCGATCCCGCCAAAGCCGAATATTGCGGCAATGATGGCAATCACCAGGAATGTCAGAGCCCAATGGAGCATGGTCACACCTCTTTGTTTTTTCGGATTGCCGTCGCCCGCGCAACGGCAGCGGATGTCAAAATTAAGAACGTAAGCGCAAGCCGAAAGTTCCATGGGAACTCGGCTGTCATCTGCTCAGCGCGCCGAGGCCGGACTCCACATTGGTTGGAAATCGGTGACGTCGGTGTCGACATCGGTGAGATTCAGAGTCGGCTGGCGAGCAAAGAATTCTCAAAAGGCCGGTTTCATAACTCGTGACATTTTCCGGTTTGACGGAATGCAAAAGGTTCTGGTTGTCCGGCTCCGGGATTTAGGTCTGCAACGGCAATCTCGTAGAGTCGCGATCGCCGGCCGAGGTCAGCGTCGCCGGTCGAAAATCCCAATCGGCAATTGCCGATAGACTATATGTAGTCAATAGGGATTATGGGGATGAGGGCGTGATTCGCGAATGGCCGCCGGCCAAAGTTTGGGGCGATACCCGCGCATTCGCCCGCCGTTCCTGGTAAAAAGCGGGCCATCGCGCACGCTCATGAGGGACTGCCATGCAAAACAAAACCGTCTGGACGATTGCCGCTTCGCTGTCGCTGTTGCTTGCTGGCATGCCCGCCAATGCGGCGGAGCTGAAAATCTTCGTCGGCGGCGCGATGACCGAGACGGTGGAAAAGATCGGCGCCAATTTTGCGAAACAGAGCGGCAACAAGCTCGATTACGTCTCGGACACCACCGGGGCCCTGCAGAAGCGGCTCGCGGCCGGCGAAAAAGCGGATGTCGTCGTGGTCACCGCGGCGGGACTGGACGCGATGCAAAAGGAAAACCGCATTGTCCCGGCCAGCCGAACCGATCTCGTGCGGGCGCTGATCGGGGTTGCGGTGCGCCCAGGAGCGTCCTCCCCCAATCTTTCTTCGGCCGACGCTTTCAAGACATCACTGCTGGCCGCGCGCTCGGTTTCCTACGTCAATCCGGCGGCCGGCGGCACGTCGGGCACCTATTTCGAAGGCCTGATGAAGCGCATGGGCATCGCCGACCAGATGAAGTCCAAGATCGTCTACCGCAACCAAGGCTCGGAAGTGGCCGACGCCGTCGCCAAAGGCGATGCGGAGCTCGGCATCAGCTTCATTGCGGAACTCGCGCCCAACAAGGGCGTGAAGGTTGCGGGCCCCTTGCCGCAGGAGATCCAGAGCGCCACCGATTACGTCGCCGCAGTTACGACCGTGAGCGGCAATCAGGACGCGGCCCGCGCGTTCATCCAGGCTATGACGAGCCCCGGAGGAGGCGCGGTGTTCAAGGCCGCCGGACTAACCGTGCTCCCTGCGGCGCATTGAGACAGGCGACACAGGAATGATTTGGAAAATTTCGCTTCTGGCGCTGGCGGTTTCAGCGCCGCTGGTCGTTTCTCCGGCGCACGCCGCCGAGCTCACCATTTTCGCCACCGGCTCGATGGCCGATCCGCTGAAGGACGTAGGCGAGGATTTCACGCATCAAACGGGACACACGCTCCGCTTCTCGCTCGGGACCACGGGCGTCGTGCTGAACAAATTGAAAGCCGGCGAAAAGGGCGACGTCATCGTCATTTCGGATGAAGCGGCCGACGCGCTTCAGAAGGAAGGGAAAATCGTACCCGGTTCGCGCAAGGATGTGGCGCGCGCTCTTTTTGCCGTGGTGGTGAAGGCAAACGCGCCGACCCCCGACATTTCCACGCCCGAAGCGTTGAAGAAGGCCGTGCTCGCCGCCCGTTCGATCTCTTATCCCGATCCGGTTACGGTGACGGCCTCCGGCGGCTATATCCAAAGCGTTTTCCAGCTTCTGGGCATCAAAGACGAAGCCAATAGAAAAGCCGCTTTTAAACCCATGGGCGCGCTGGTCGGAGAAGCCGTCGCGAAAGGCGAAGCCGAGCTCGGGCTCTCCTTTGCCAGCGAGTTTATCGCCAACAAGACTCTCAAAGTGGTCATGTTTCCCGACGCGCTACAGAAGCCACAGCTCTATTCGGCGGGGGTTTTCGCCGGCAGCGCGAATGCGGATGCCGCGCGCGCTTTTCTTGCCTTCGTCACTGGCCCGGCGGCGCGGGCGAAACTCAAAGCGGCGGGCGTCGATCCCGTCGTCGAAGCACATTGATTGACGCGCGTCGACCGCGCGACAACAGGAGATCATCATGCTGAAATCGTCACTCCTCGCGGCCGTTTTGATTTTCGCGACCATGCCGGCGAATGCGGCGCAATTGAAGCTGCTCGTAGGCGGCTCCATGCAGGAGCCTTTCCGCGAAATCGGCGCCGATTTCTCGAAGCAGACCGGACACAAACTCGACTTCACCGTGGACACGACGGGGGCTCTCCAGAAGCACCTGCGCTCCGGCGAAAAGGCGGACATTATCCTGGTGTCAGCACCCGGCATGGATGCGCTCGAGAAGGAGCATCTCATCATGCCCGGAACCCGCGTCGAGCTTGCGAACGCCGCGATCGGAGTTTCGGTTCGCGCCGGCGCAGCAGCGCCGGACATCTCTTCGCCGGACGCGTTCAAGAAAGCGATGCTGGCCGCACATTCGATCTCTTATGTCGATCCGAAATCCGGCGGGACATCCGGCGGCTATCTCGACGGCCTGTTCCAACGCATGGGCATCGCAGACGAGGTGAAGAAGAAAGTCGTATTCGGCTATCAGGGCTCGCAGGTCGCCGACGCCGTTGCCACCGGGCGCGCCGAACTGGGTCTCACCTTCATCAGCGAGATGCTGCCGAACAAAGGCGTGAAGATCGCTGGGCCCCTGCCCGCCGCGATTCAAAGCGCGACCAATTATGCCGTTGCGATTCCCGTTGGCAGTCCCAATCCGGAGGCGGCGCGGGCCTTCGTGCAGGCCATGACCACGCCGGCGGCCAAGGCGGCGATCATCAAAGCGGGCCTTGTGCCGCTGTCGAAGCCCTAGCTAACCCGCCACGGCTCCTGCGCGGACGCGCGGACGCTTTGTCGTCGGAGCGCTCTGCGGCACCGCATCGCCGATCATGCGGCTTTCCAGGACGCTTGCCGTCGCGTCGCGCGCCGCCAACAGCACTTTGCGGATGGCACAGGTCTCCTCGTCCACACAATCGGCACATCGCCGGTAAGCCGTCACGCTCGCGCAGGGCGAGAGCGCAAGCGGGCCATCGATGGCGCGGATGACTTCGGCGAAGGAAATCTTGTCGGCCGGCCGTCCCAAGGTGTAGCCGCCATGCTTCCCGCGCAGGCTGGTGAGAATCCCGCGCCGTTTCAGATCGAGCAGGATCTGCTCCAGAAATTTGCGCGGCACGCGAGCCTTTACGGCGATTTCGGCAATCATCACCGGCTCGCCGATGGTCCGTCCTGCGAGCAGGAAGAGGGCACGAAGGGCGTAGCGGGCCTTTTGCGATAGCATGTCCGTATATTCCACAGAGTTTATAGAGTATATTTTGCCTTCATCTGCCATTCAAGTCCGGGCGTTTAAAGCTACTGACATACGGGTGAAGAGCGAATGCTGAGGCAATCTGATACAAAATGTCGTGTTTAGACCAAGGTTCGGCATCGTTCGGCCATTCGAGGCCGGTAGAGATGTTATGTTTTTGAGCATCACAGGATCGTTTCCATGAACGTACAGAGCCCAATTCGTGATCTTGATGCTACGGCGGCTCGCCCGAAGGTGCGCAAGGGCTGGATCGCGCGCCACCGCGCATCGGCGATTCTCCTTTTGCTCGGGCTGATCGCGCTTGGCGGCGGCTATTATTGGTATACCGCCAGCAGCAATGCTGCCGGCAAACCGGTTGTGGTGGCCGCGACACGAGCCGATGTGGAAGACGTGGTCACGGCCGTGGGCAATCTCCAGCCGCTCACCAGCGTCGATGTCGGCGCGCAGGTCACGGGCCAGCTCGAAACGCTCCACGTGCAGATTGGGGACGACGTACAAAAAGGTCAGCTCTTGGCCGAGATCGATTCCTCGGTGGCGGCCGCCAAAGTGGACGCGGACAATGCGCAATTGCTGAATTATCAGGCCCAGCTCGCCGAGAAACAATCCTCGCTCGCGCTCGCGCAATTGCAGGCCGATCGCCAGGCGCGGCTGATGAAGGACAACGCCACCAGCCAGGACGCATTTGACACCGCAGAGGCGGCAGCGAAATCGGCGGCAGCGCAGGTGAAGTCGGTCCAGGCGCAGATCCAGCAATCGGATTCCACGCTCAAGGCGGATAAGGCAACGCTCAGCTACAGCAAGATCTATGCGCCAATGGCGGGAACGGTGAGCGCCATTCCGGCCAAGCAAGGCCAGACACTGAACGCCAACCAGTCTGCGCCGCTCATCCTCACCATTTCCGATCTATCGACCATGACGGTGTACACGCAGGTCTCCGAAGCCGATGTGGCGAAGCTTCGCCTCGGCATGGACGCATATTTCACCACGCTGGGAAACGGCAATCGCCGTTACTCGGGAAAATTGCGCCAGATCCTTCCGACCCCGACGGTGACCAACAATGTGGTGCTCTACACGGCGCTGTTCGATGTGGCCAACCCGAATAAACAGCTGATGACTCAAATGACGGCGCAGGTCTTTTTCGTGCGCGCCGCTGCTCAGAATGCGATCATCGTACCCGTCGCGGCGCTTCACTACACGCCCGGCGCGCAGGCCGGCGGACGCGCCGCCCAAGCACCACAGCAGGGCGCTGCAGATCAAGCCGGGCGCGCCGGACGGGGCGGCGCTGGCGGCGGTGGGCGTAGAGGAGGCGGCGGACGCGGCGCGGGTGGAGGCGGGGGCGACGCGGAAGCCGGATTGAGGCCGCGCGCAGCCACGGTGACGGTGGTCAAGGATGACGGGAGCCAGGAAACGCGCGATGTCATGGTCGGCGTCACCGATCGGGTCAATGCACAAATCATCTCCGGGCTCGAGGAGGGCGAACAGGTCATCGCCGGTCAGGAAATCGCCGCGAGGGCCAACGCGCGGCCCGCACCGCGGCCGGCGGCGCCGGGCATACCGGGCGTCGGAGGCTTCCGATGAACGAAGTTGCATTCCGCACGGCCGAGTTTGCCGCGACGGCGACGCCGCTGATCGAGCTCAAGGACATCCGCAAAACGTTCTTCACCGGCGGCGACGTGCGCGTGGATGCGCTTCGTGGAGTCTCGCTCTCGATCTATCCGGGCGAATTCCTCGCCATCATGGGGGCAAGCGGCTCAGGCAAATCGACGCTGATGAATCTTCTCGGCTGCCTCGACCGCCCGACCAGCGGCACCTACAATTTTGCGGGCCAGGACGTGTCGGAACTGGATTCGGATGCGCTCGCCTGGCTGCGCCGCGAAGCCTTCGGCTTCGTGTTTCAGAGCTACAACCTCCTGCCCGGCTCGACAGCCGAAGAGAATGTCGAAATTCCCGCCATCTATGCGGGTCTCAGCCCCGTCGAGCGTCGCGACCGCGCGGAGAAGCTGTTGAGCACACTCGGCCTCGGCGACAGGTTGACCCACCGCCCGAGCCAGCTTTCGGGCGGCCAGCAACAGCGCGTCTCCATCGCGCGCGCGCTGATGAATGGCGGCCAGGTGATCCTGGCGGATGAGCCGACTGGCGCCCTGGACAGCAAGAGCGGCACCGAAGTGATGGCGCTGCTGAAGGATTTGGCGGCCCAGGGTCACACCGTGATCCTCATCACCCATGATGCCAATGTCGCGGCGAACGCCGAGCGGGTGATCGAACTCAAAGACGGCGAGATCGTGAGGGACACCAGCGGCGGGCGCATGCCGGCGAACATGCGAGCGACGCCGATCGATGTGTCCCAGCTCGGCGCTCCTGCTTCTCGCGCCGCGCTGTTCGCGGGATTCCGGGAATCGCTTCGCATGGCTATGCGGGCTTTGCGCTCCAACATCTTCCGCACCGTGTTGACGCTGCTCGGGATCGTGATCGGCGTGGGTTCCGTGGTGGCGATGTTGGCCATCGGCGAAGGCGCCAAGAAGCAGGTGATCGATCAGATCGGTCAGATGGGAACAAATCTGCTCAATGTGCGGCCGCAGTTCCGCAACGCCCGCGGTTATAACGGGCCGATCGCGACGATGACCCCGGAAGATGCGATCGCGATCAAGTCGATTCCCAACGTCGTGACCTCCATGCCCGACATTCAGGGCAACAACACGGTGCGCTACGGGGATATCGACTACCAAACGACGGTGACGGCGACCACGACGGCGCTGCCGGCGACGCGGAGCTGGCCGGTGGCGCGCGGCGTGTTCTTCAGCGACGAAGATCAAGCAGGCTATGAAACCGTCGCCGTGCTCGGCGATACGGTGCGTGAAGCGCTGTTCCCCGATGGCGAGGATCCGATCGGCAAATATGTTCTGATCAAGAACGTGCCGTTCCAGGTCATCGGCGTGATGTCGGCGAAAGGCTCGACCTCGGGGGGCCAAGACACGGACGATGTCATCTTCGTGCCCTTGACGACGGGCATGACGCGCGTGTTCGGACAACGCTTCGTGCGCAGCATCACCATCGCGGTGAACGATCTCTCCAAGATGGACGCGGTGCAGGTTGCGGTCACCAATTTGCTGAAGGAGCGCCATAACGGTGCCACCGATTTCCGCATACGCAACATGGCGGACATCGTGGAAACCGCGACCGAAGCACAGAACTCCATGACCATCCTTTTGGGATCGGTAGCCGCAATCTCGCTGCTGGTGGGTGGGATCGGGATCATGAATATCATGCTCGTTTCGGTCACCGAGCGGACACGCGAGATCGGCATCCGCATGGCGACGGGCGCCCGACAGCGCGACATCCTCCAACAATTTCTTTCGGAGGCCGTGGTGGTCTCCGGGATTGGAGGCATCGTGGGGGTGGCCGGTGGCGTCGCCACGGGTCTGATCATCCAAGCCACCGGAACACCGGTGGTCTTCACGGCGGCGCCGATGATCCTCGCCTTCTGCTGTGCCGCCGCGACCGGGTTGATCTTCGGTTATGCCCCGGCGCGCAAGGCGGCGCGTCTCGATCCCGTCGTCGCACTCTCCAACGAATAAACGGCGTGTGTACGAGGCGTAGCAATATGCGCGTGAGGAACCTTCTTCTGATCGGAGTTTGCGCCGGCATGCTTTCGGCCTGCGCAGGAACGCTGACCGAGCCCAAGGCCCTGACGCCCCAGGATGTGCCGGCCGCCTTCGAGCAAACGCCGTCCGCCAGCGCGCCGATCTGGCCCACGCCCCTTTGGTGGCGAAACTTCGGCAGCACCGAACTTGACCAACTGATCGCTACGACACAGACGCAGAATCTCAATCTTGCCGCGGCCGAAGCGCGGGTGCTCCAGGCCGATGCGCGCGTGCGCCAATCGGGCGCGGCGCTGCTTCCGAGCGTCGGGCTTAACGCCGACTCCGTCAAACAGACTCACTCCGATTCCTTCGGCACTTCGCTGGGCGCCAGCTACGAATTGGATTTTTGGGGCAGGAATCACGATTTTCTCGCGGCGGCGCAAGCGGCGAACAAAGCCACGCAAGCGGATCGCGAGACTGTTGCGCTTACCGCGACGGCGGGAACGGCTAACACCTACTTTCAGCTGCTTTCCATCCGCGAACGTCTGGCCATTGCACGGCTGAACCTCGAATCCGCGCTGGCCGTGTTGGCAATCACCGAAGCCCGCGTGAATGACGGCATCGCCACGCCGCTCGAACTCGCACAGCAGCGGGCCCAGATCGCGGGACTGCAAGCCGTCATTCCACAATTCCAACAGCAGGAGCTGCAGAATCGGGCGGCGCTCGCGGTGCTCCTTGGCCGCCCGCCTGAGGGGTTCGATGTGGCGGCCGCGGACCTCGAAACGCTGACGATCCCCGACGTCGCGCCGGGTCTACCGGCGGATTTGCTGGTCCGCCGGCCCGATGTGGTGACGGCTGAAGCCAATCTTAACTCCGCGCACGCCAATGTCGCGGCGGCGCGCGCGGCGTTCTTCCCCGCCATTTCGCTCACCGGTTCAGGCGGCATCGCGAGCGGAGCTCTGATCGGTCTCGCTACCAATCCTGTCGCAAGTTTTTCGTTCGGCCTATCGCTTGCTCAGGTGATTTTCGATGGCGGAAGATTGACCGCCCAATCCGACGAAGCCAAAGCAAGCGAGCAGGAACTGATCGCGACCTATCGCGGCACCGCGATCAACGCGTTCTCGGAAGTTGAAACCGCGCTTGGCGGCATCGCGCATTTCGCGGAGCAGGAAGCCTATCAAATCGAGCTGGAAGCCCAATCCGAGCTGGCCTTCAACATCGCGCAGGCGCGCTACCGCGAGGGCATCGCCGATTTTCTCTCGGTGCTCGATGCGCAGCGCACGCTTTATTCGGCGCGCGACCAGCTCGGCCAGATCAGGCTGCAGCGCCTGCTGGCGATCGTTGCGCTCTACAAGGCGATGGGCGGAGGTTGGACGGATCCCTCCCCCGGCACCACGCTGGTGCAGAAATAGTTTTGCTTTAGCGTCCGGCCGGCCTCGCCGGCGCCCGCGCGGGGGCCGCAGCGGGAGCGGCGGGCGCTGGGGCAGCGGTGACCGGTCCGGTCGACGGCAGTACCGGCGCATTGTTCGGCAATGCGACGGCGCGGTCCTTGGCAAAGGTTTTCATCCGGTCCAAGGCCTCGGGAAACCCGGTCAGCGACACCGGCAATTTGATTTCATTGTCCCGTCCATAACCGACCACGCCAATGGTCGCCGACTTGCCAGCGCCGGCGAGCGAGGTGATGGCTGTGTTGTCGATCAGCATTTCCACATAGCAGCCGTCGCGTTCGCAACGGGTGAATTTGACCGCGTTGAGCGAGGGAGCGAGCGTCAATCCCTTGGCAAGCGCGACGCCGGTCGGCACCACGATCTGCATGGCATAGCTCTCGCGGCTCGGCACATAGGCGATGGACAGGCTCGATATGCGCTGCTGATTGTCCTTGTTCACCGTGGACTGGAGGATCTCGCATGGCGCGGGACTTTTCACGCTGGTCAGCACGCAGCGCACGACCCAATCGCCCACGTTCTGATTGATCGAGAACTGCTGAGCCGCTGCCGCGTTGGGGTCCGCCGGAGGCGCGGCGGCGGGAGCCGGCGGCTGCTGGGCGAGAGCAAAGACCGGAAACAGCGTCAGCAGTCCGGCGTTCACGGCAAGCCTTGCGAAGTTTCGTGACATGTCGACCTTCCTCATTCAGCGTCAATCGGCCCTAAAGCCGGTTGAGAAAACCGATAACACCGGTGCGGCGCGCCCTGCTCCGCTGCAGCTCGCCATAACCTTCCGCGAACCCCTTCAGCGAGAACGGGATGTTGACGGGCTGCTGAGCGTTGGGCGCAGCAACCGACACCTGACCGGCCATGTTGCCACTGAGCGATTTCAGCGTATCCGCATCGACTGTCACCAGCGCGATGCAGCCTGTATTGGTGCAAGTCTCGTATGGCCTGACCCGCACCGGTTCACTGCCGACGGCGAAACCGAGACCAGGTTCAAGCAAAACCCCATGCGGAACCGTCAGCGATAGCTGACTGCCCGGTGTGGGGTCGTTCATGGAAATGGTCAGCAATATGCCCCCGGTGTCGCGCAGAACGTCTGCCGTCAGCGCACAATTGGGCGTGGCGTCCGTCAAGGGAGGACAGATCACGCGCCAATCTTGATAGGTCATGATCCGCACTTCGTTCGGCGCAACGCGGCCGCCGAACAGGCGTTCGCCCGCTAGAGCAATCACCCCGCCGGCGACGAGCATTACAACGCCGATTCCGGTGCGTTTGGCGATTTTGCCCCAATTGGCGCCCGCGAAGCGGCGCGCACCGGCCCTGGAACGCTGATTGCTGACGTCTGACATCGAAACTCCACCTGAGTAGCGAAACGCATTCCCGAATGATCCTGGACGTTTTCGCAGTCCAAAACGCGAGGGTCCGCCCACACAGTCCGCCGGCAAGCCCTATGCCGGCTCGACCGAGCCTCGCCCCTCGCGGAGGTCGGCCCGGGAATGAGGCAACCGTTATCGCGCCCCCGCCGTCAAGGCAAGCACCGCCGCGCGTCGGCAACCGAGGAGCATCCCCTCCGCTTACCAGAGATGCACGCGCGCTTCGGGTGCGAGATAGAGCTGGTTTCCCGGTTTTACATTAAACGCTTGATACCAAGCATCCACATTGCGCACCGCGCCATCGATGCGGAACTCAGGCGGGCTGTGTGGATCCGTGAGCACGCGCTGGCGCGCGGTCTCCTCATGCGCCTTGTAGCGCCAGACCTGCCCATAGCCCATGAACAGGCGCTGGTCGCCGGTAAAGCCGTCGAGCACGGGGGCCTCTTTCCCTTTGAGGGAAAGGTGGTAGGCGGCCTGGGCGACGGTCAAACCCGCAAGATCGGCAATGTTCTCGCCCAGGGTCAGTTGACCGTTGACGAATAACCCCTTCACCGGGCTGTAGGTGTCGAACTGCTTGGCCAGCGCAGCCGTCCTTCCGTCGAAATTCTTGCGGTCGTCCGGCGTCCACCAATTCTGCAACACACCCGTAGCGTCGTATTTGCTGCCCTGATCGTCAAAGCCATGGCTGATCTCATGGCCGATCACCGCGCCGATGCCGCCGTAATTGACGGCGTCGTCGGCATTGGGATCGAAGAAGGGAGGCTGCAAAATCGCCGCCGGAAAGACGATTTCGTTCAGCGAGGTATCGTAATAGGCGTTGACGGTCTGAGGCGACATTCCCCACTCGCTGCGGTCGACCGGCTGATCCAACCGCACCAGCTTGCGATTCCATTCGAACTCGCTGCCGCGCTCGGCATTGCCCAGAAGATCGTCGGCATTGGCTTGCAGCTTGGAATAATCGCGCCATGTGTCGGGATAGGCGATCTTGACGGTAAAATGCGCCAGCTTCTCAAGCGCCTTCTGGCGTGTCGCTGGCGACATCCACGCCGCGGTTTCGATGCGTTGCCGATAGACGCTGAGAAGATTTGCGACGAGTTCCTTCGCTTTCTCCTTCGCTTCGGGCGAGAAATATTTCGCGACATAGATCTTGCCGACGCCCTGGCCGATGACGCCGCCCAGGAAGCGCACGCCGCGCTTTTCGCGCGCCAATTGCTGCCCCTGCCCCCCGAGGATCTTGCCGTAGAAGTCGAAGCGCAAATCATCGAAGCGCTTGGGCAGATAGGCGGCGCGACCGGAGAGATAATGGAATGTCATATAATCACGCCAGACCTCGACGGGGGTCTTGGCGAATAGCGCCGCCAACGGCGGGAAAGCCGATTTCTCCTCGACGATGACGCGACGCTGCGTTGGATTGGGAATGCCGCTTTCCTTCAGAAATACCGCCCAGGGAAATTGCGGCGCGAATGTCTGGAGCTCCGCGACGCCCATCGGGTTGTACATTTTGTCGGCATCGCGACGCTCGGCCCGCGCCCAATGGAGCTTGGCGATTTCCGTTTCGAGATTGAAGATATTGGCGGCCTTCGTCTCCGCATCGGGAACCGCGCCAAGCTTGAGCATGTCCGCAATGTAGATGCGATAGGCGCTGCGCGCCGCGACGATACCCTTCTCGTCCTTGAGGTAATAGTCGCGGTCCGGCAGCCCCAATCCCGATTCCCGGACGAAGACCGCGTAGGCGCCGGGATTCTTGTCATCCACATTGATTCGCGAATCGAAGATGCCCTCGGTCCCGAGCTTGATCGAACCCATAGCCCGCGCCACATCGTCCAGCGTTTTGATGCCGGCGATGGTCTGCAAATCCTTCTCGGCCGGTTTCAGCCCAAGCTGCTCGATGCGCTGAGTGTCGACATAGCTGTGATAGAGATCGCGAACCCGTTTCTCGTCCGGGGTCAGATTGTTCTGACGAGCCTCTAGATCGGCGGCGATGGCGCGGACCTGGTCCTCGCTCTGGATATCCAGATCGAGGAACGAGCCGGTGCTCGTGCGATCAGGGGGTATGACCGCCTTGTCGAACCAGGCGCCGTTCATGTAGCGGAAGAAATCATCCCCTGGATTCACGGTTCGATCCATTCCGGATAGATCGACGCCCCAACGTCCAAAAACGGTTTTCTTCTGGGCGGCGCCCGCCGCGGCGGGACGGTTCGGCGCGGGCGCGGTTTCGGCGGCGATAGCGCCAATAACCGAGCCGGCCAGCAACAGACCTAGGGCGGCGAAACTCATTCTCGTCATGGCAAGGCTTTCCTTTGTGACACCGGCACTGTTTCCCGCGCTCGCGGACGTTTTGCCGGGGCGTCATGGGATAGGACGGCGTCCATCTTCAGCGCTGTCCAATCAAGAGTCCGTCAGCAAAGGCGAACTTTTTTGATCCCCCGCCCGGCAAGGCGCGGGAACATTCTAAAACATTCGATTCGGGATCGCGAGGCCGCGAGAGGCGATTCAAACCTTGGGAAAGGGCCCCAGGGGGAAAGGCTTTTCCTCGCCGGTGCCCGTCACAAAGACCAGAAGCTCGACAAGATAATGCACCGCCCGCTGGGTCATTTCCTTGAGCTCCTCATTGGGTTTTCCGGCGATCGCAAGCACGATGTAATGCAACGGCGCGAGGATGAGCACGATCAGCCAGAACATCACCCAGGCGATGAAGCCAAATCCGACAGCGTAGAGGAGCCGCACCCACGGAAAAGGCAGGCGCCCTCCCACCCTCGTCCCTTCTTGGTGAATATGAGCATCACCGCTCGTGGAATCGCTCATGGCAACTCTCCTGTCCCACCGGCTCGACGAATTCATACGACATGTAGATCGTCCTCGGCGCGCTTCAAGCCGAGAAGGATTCCACACGCCTCCCGAATGGGCCGATCAGGATCAGGCCAGCGAAGAAACCGCCGAGGTGGGCGACCCAGGCGATCAAGGTCAGATCATCGCTCACGCCTATCCGCAAAATGCCGCTGACCACATTGGCGATGATCCATACCGCCGAGAAGCCCAGGATAGGCTTGGAGAAAATCGGCGCGAGCCCGTCAGCGCCACCATACAGGCGGCCATAGAGAAGGCGCATTCCTGCGGCCATCAGGCCCGACACCGCGCCGCTCGCACCCACCACCTGCATCGGTGAACCCCAATAGACGGTGAGATGGACAAGAGCGGCGGCGACTCCGCACACCAAAAAGAACAGCAGGAATCTCAAAGTCCCAAGCCGGCGCGCCACGATCGGCCCGAAAACCAGCAGCCATAGGCTGTTGACGCCGACATGGGTGAAATCGGCATGCAGGAAGATATAGGTGATTAAGGGAACGATCACGCCGATCACGCTATCCGCGTGGGTCGTTTGTGCGAGCACTGCCGCGTAGCGCGCCGGGGTCAGCGAGTACTCGACAAGGATGTCCTCGGGCAAACTTCCCGGCAGGAACACGCGCAACGCGTGCGTGGCCAGCAACAAACCGATGAGCCAGAGCACAATCGGAGGAGCGTTCAAAAGCGGCGCTCGCGACGGCCGGGTGTCCTGAAGAAAGGCCATCTCGTCCTCGGGGGATTTCACAGGTCAGCCTTCGCTGCGTCGTTCCCCGCCGCTGGCCGATCTTGGCGCGTATTGTAGCGCGCGCATGGGCGCGGAGCGAGCCATGAGGGCGCTTTTCTTCGGCTCGCGCAGCAGCCGGGGACAATCAGCTGTGCGAGACGCCCGCCCCCGCTTAGGCCGGGTGAGACAAAGCTCAAGCTTGCAACCTGGAGTTCCGCGAAAGAAATTTGTGAAAGAGCCATCAGAAATGGTTTCGGCATATTGGTAAGAACCAGTTTCTCGTTCTAGACTTGCCCATAAGAGCTTGGGGGAGAATCGTCGATGCGCGAGTGGTGGCGAAGGCGACGTGAGCGCAAACGCGCAAGGCTCATTTCTAGAGCAGTGGACGAAGACGGGATCATCGCCCGCGTTGACATGGTGCGTTTGGAGGCGTTGGCGGAAGCGGCCTATGACGCGATGTACGAGGCGCGCTTGCACGGCGCAAAAAACCGCTATGAGGAAGCACGCTTCCATTTCGATGGCGCGATCGAAGCGGCCCATCGCGCGCGGCTGCATGACGAAGCTATTAGACTAAAACGTCGGCGCGATCACGTCGGACGCGTGTATAATAGCCAATTCCGCTATTCCGGAGGCTGAAGGAAGCCGGTCCGCGGCCGCGCTGGCGCAAAATATCATCGCCGCGCGAATTTTTCTCTATGGGAAGCCACGCAACGAATTCGTTCGTTCCACTGGGCTCCTGGTGTTTCGGATTCCCAAACCGCTATTCCTCCTTGCGGAAGAGCCGTGTCGACAAGACCGCAAAGCGGATATATGCGTCATAAAGAAACACGGCTCGATGAGCCATTGAGCGGCGAACTGCCGCCCCCATAATGATTCCGATCTCGGACGAAAACCCAACGCGGCTCAAGCCATTCGTGACCTGGGCAATTATTTTTGCTTGTATCGCGACGTTCTTCTGGCAGCTCTCATTCAGTGAAAGCGATGGAGAGACGCTGTTATTTTCGCTCGGCTTCGTGCCCCGCAATCTCTTCGATTCCGCTTTAACGCAAACGGTATACGGGATTCCGTGGCCCGTGCTGACCTTGATCACCTCGATGTTCTTGCATGGCGGTTTCCTGCACCTCGGCGGCAACATGCTCTTCCTCTGGATTTTCGGGAACAATGTCGAGGACGCGATGGGCCACACGCGCTTCGTCCTCTTCTATCTCGCCTGCGGGATAACGGCAGCCCTCGCGGAAGGAATCGCCGATCGGCATTCCGCGCTGCCCATGGTTGGGGCTTCGGGCGCAATCTCCGGCGTCTTGGCCGCCTATGTGTTGATTTATCCCCGCGCCCGCGTGACCGTCATCATTCCCTTGGGGATACTTTTGTATCCGACGAAGATTTCCGCTTTCTACGTCATCGGTTTCTGGTTTGTTTTGCAGCTCTTGAATGGCGTTGGCGCTTCACCCGGCACTCCCGGGACCGCGTGGTGGGCACATGTTGGAGGATTTGCTGCGGGATTTTTGCTGACGCCTTTGCTCTCCCATTTTCCCCTTTTTGGACGCTATACACGCGGCCCCTGGGGATGAGGGGACGTCCGAACCGGGAGTTCGCCGGTCGCGATAGGCTAAGCCACTGACGATACGCGTGATTTGGGTTCACGCCTCGAATGGCCGGTGTTGGCACGGCTTTCGCTGTCCTGACCCTCAGTTGCGGAGCCGCGCGGCGATTTGCCCCAAGCTGATACGGCTCCCTCGAATTGGTGAATAGGTGTCGCGATGAAGCATCGGAACAGTCATTTCGCAGTCGGATATTGGAGCCGCATCCGCAATGGGCGCGCGACACCCGATCAGGCCGATATCGATCCCAAGGCGCTCAAGCGCCTCTTGCCCTTTGTTTTCCTGTTGGATGCACGGGGAGGGAACTTCACCTACCGGCTGGCGGGGACAACGCTGTGCGAACGCTATGGCAGCGAGCTTCGCGGCCGCGACTATTTCCTCCATTGGGATCCGGAGAGCACCGCGCGCCTATCGGAGCTGCTGCGCCAATCCTTGCGTACGGGCCTTCCTCTCTGCCTCAACTCGATTGGCGCCGTCGACCATTGCCATATGATCGAGATAGAGACAGTCCTGATGCCCATTACCTTCGGATCCGATCAGCCCGAGCGGTTTCTCGGCGTGGCACAGGCCTTGACCGATGTCGCGCCCTTGGCGGGACAGGCCATCAGTTTCGAACGCTTGGTGACCTCAAAGCTCGTGCGGGAAGAGGATAGCGGAACGATTGATCCGCCCTCCGCTCCCCCGCCTCCACCATCGTTTCGCGATGGCTGGCGGGCCCATCCGCGGGCGCCGCATTTGCGCCTTGTCAGCTCGCGCGTCAGCATGGAGACGAAGAATGACGCGCTCGACATCGCCGCCGGCGACGTCGTCGAGAATTTCATGGGCTTTGTCGCGAAAATGAAGAGCGGTAGAGCGGATATCGGGCCGCTCTGAGGGCGTTGGCGCGCTACGGCACGCCGTCCTGTTTTCCGCTGACGGTCTGGCTGGGATCGCGATTGGTGCGGGTCCGCGCATTCTGGTCCTTCTGCACCTGCTTGAGGTAATCGAGCTCGTAGCGCTCGATAGAACTGCGATAGTCCTCGAAGGCCTTGACGTCTTCGGCCCGGCGTGCGGCGCAACGCTCGGCCGCATAACGCTGCGTCTGTTGGCACCACAGATCGAAATCCATGGTGCGAACGTTGAACGTCGACGTGCCAAGGGAAAGATCGCGTCCAGGAGAGGCGGGAAGCGATTGGGCCAAAGCCAATCCACCCGTTCCCGCAAAGGCGAGGGCGGCAAAAATCACTCGAGAGTCACGCGCTTTCATGGCGGCCTCCAGATGACAACCATACGCCTATTCAAAGGTTCCCGAAAGAACGCGGAAAAAACCGGTCACTTTGGTTAAGTCCTGTTGAGGCAACCCGCTCGAAAGGGCCTTCCAAGCACCGTTCTAAACACTTTCTTGAGCAATGGGGCCTTAGGGTTGGCGTTCGAAATCCGTACTGGGTCCCTTGCGCTCATGACCTCGTCCGACGAAAGCCGAGCCAGGGAAGCTGGCCAAAAAGTCATCGCGCGCGCCTTAAAAGAGCGCCGCCGCTTTCGGCGCATCCATGTTGCGGTCACCGGCCGCCTTTATATCCCGGCCACCCAGGAAGAGTGCATCTGCACCGTCGAGGATATTTCTCCGGGAGATGCCAGCCTGCTTTGCCAATTGCGGGAAGAGCCGAAAGGCCGGGCCGTCATCTATCTCGACACGCTGGGACGCTTTGAGGGCCCGATCGTACGGGCAAAGCGCGGCAGCTTCGTCATGACGTTCACCTGCTCGCTGCAGAAGCGTGAAAAGCTGGCCGACCAATTGATGCTGGAGATGAATCGGCATCTCCTGGACGGTGCCGAACTCAGGCGCTTCGACCGAGTCGAAGCAAGCACCGGAAGCATCACGCATTTCACGCGATCGACTGGCGATCAGATCCGCTGCGAAGTGATCGACCTCTCGCTTTCCGGCGTCTCGTTGCGCAGCGAGTTTAGGCCGCCCCTCGGCGAACATGTCCTCATCGGCCACCGTGCCGGACGTGTGGCACGCCATCATGAAGACGGGATCGGCATTGAATTCTTGGGGACATCGCTGGTGGCCGGAAACGGCTCCGAAAGCCAGCCCGCTCCTTCTTCGCTCCGCCCGCAGGCCGCATCGGGCTCGCGCGCTCCGGTCGCCGCGGCCCTGCGCCGCTAGCTTCCTCTTACAGCCTGACCGGAAGGCCCGCGGCGGCAAGCCGCGATTTGGCGTCGCGAATTGTCGCCTCTCCGAAATGGAAGATCGAAGCGGCCAGCACCGCGTTTGCCCGCCCCTGGGTCACGCCGGCGACCAGATCATCGAGCGATCCGACGCCGCCCGATGCGATCACCGGCACCGGCACCGCATCGGCGACCGCACGCGTGAGTTCAAGATCATAGCCGCTTTTGGTGCCATCGCGGTCCATCGAGGTGAGCAGAATTTCGCCGGCGCCGTGGGCGGTAAGCTTGACCGCGTGCTCGACGGCATCAATGCCGGTGGCGTTGCGCCCGCCATGGGTGAAGACCTCAAACCGTCCGTTCACCCGCTTCGCATCGATGGCGGCGACAATGCATTGGCTACCGAATTTCTCAGCCCCCTCGCGGATGAATTCAGGCCGGCGAACCGCTTCGGTGTTGATCGAGACCTTGTCGGCGCCCGCGAGAAGCAAAGCACGGACATCTTCGATGCTGCGCACACCGCCTCCGACGGTGAGGGGCATGAAACAGGCCGACGCCGTGCGCTTCACCACATCGAGGAGGATCGGCCGTTTCTCATGGCTGGCCGTGATGTCGAGGAAGCACAGCTCATCGGCCCCGGCCTCATCATAGATAATCGCCTGCTCGACCGGATCGCCCGCATCACGCAAGGACACAAAGTTCACCCCCTTGACCACGCGGCCGTCTTTGACATCAAGGCAAGGAATGACGCGGATCTTGAGCATCTCAGCGCCCCGCATTGGCGAGCGCAGCGACGGAGAGAAGCGCCCGTCCGCAGGCTGCTTCGCCCGGCACCGCGGTGGTCTTCACCAGCGCTTCGGCCTCGTAGAGGTGCGTCAGCGCCTCTTCCAATCTCACCGCCGTCCAGCGCGCGACTTGGGCACGGAAAGATTGTTCGCGCGAGAAATGTACCGGAGGCCGCAGTTTCTTTATCGCCAGAGCGGCATTCTTCCCCTCGTCGGATTCCGCGCGCACCAGGAGCAGCCGCTGGAAATGGGTCATGGCCTGCCGCAACACGGCGACGGGCGTGGTGCCCGCCGCCCAAAGCCGCGATAGTGAGACGTCGAGCCGGGAGTATTCGCCCTCGCCCGCGGCATCGAAGGTCTCTTCCATGCGCAGTTCCGATTCGTCTCCCATCACGGCAGCTGCATGCGCCACTGTCACGGTCTTTTCACCCATGGCGTAAAGCGCAAGCTTTTCCAACTCGGAGCGGGTGACGCCGCGGTCGGAACCCAGGCGCGACACAGCGTAGTCCAACGCATCGGCCTCGATGGAAAGCCCCATCTCTTTCAGGGCGGTGCGCACGACCTCCTCAAGCGCGCGCTCGCCGTCGGGATAGCAGGCGATCGCGGCGGCATTGTCCGCCTCGTCGAACACACGGCGCAAGCCGGCGCTCTTCGCAAGCTCGCCCGCTTCGACGACGATCAACGCATCTCCCTTGGGTTCGGAAAGGAATTGTTCGAATGCTTTCGCCAGCCCATTGCCCGCGCCGCGAACGCGCACGACGCGCCGCCCGCCGATCATGGAAAGCGCCGCCGCCTCGTCCCACAGGCGTGCCGGATCGGCGTCGAGCACGGCCTCGTCGAGTTCGGCGACGCGAAAGGGATCGTTGAGATCGGGAACCACGCTTCGTGCAAGCGTCGCCGCGCGCTCGCGCACCATGCCCTGGTCCGGACCATAGACGAGGGCCGCGACGAGACTTTCGGGGGGCCGGGCTACGAAGCGGTCCGCCAGAT
>DASQIQ010000251.1:0-20783 GCA_035631495.1 Micropepsaceae bacterium | reverse complement strand
GCGCGCGGCATCGCGATCACCAACACGCCCGGCGTGCTGACCGATGCCACCGCGGATATTGGCATGACACTCATGCTGGCAGTGACGCGGCGCGCCATCGAAGGAGCAAAGCTCCTCGCAGAGGGCAAATTCACCGGCTGGTGCCCCACCTGGATGATGGGCGTGGGTCTAAAGGGGCGAAAACTCGGGATTGTCGGCATGGGCCGCATCGGCGAAGCCATGGCGCGGCGATCCCGGGCGTTCGGGATGGAAATCCACTACTACGCCCGCAGGCGTGTCTCCTCCGATGTGGAGCGCGATCTGGGCGCGACCTATTGGGCGGCGCTCGATGCCATGCTGCCGCAGATGGACATCGTCTCGATCAATTGTCCGTACACGCCGGAAACCTATCATCTGTTTTCGGCGGCCCGTTTGGCCCTGATGAAGCCCTCCTGTTATCTCATCAATACGGCACGGGGTGAGATCGTGGACGAAGCCGCCCTCGCCGAGGCGCTTGCCTCGGGACGGCTAGCGGGCGCCGGGTTGGACGTCTTCGAGCGCGAGCCATCCGTCGAGCCCAAGCTGCTCACGCTTTCGAATGTGGCCCTGCTGCCGCATCTTGGTTCGAGCACGATCGAGGCGCGCACCGGGATGGGCAAGAAGGTGATCGCAAACATCGCGGCCTTCCTCGACGGCCGGCCCCTGCCGGATCGGGTCACGCCGCCCTGACCGCTATTTCAGCGTCTCGTTGAAGAACCCAATCAAATGATGCCAGGCGTGCTCGGCCTGGTGCTCGTGATAGACATTGTGATCTTTCACGCACCAGCCATGCCGCGCACCCGCATAGAGCTCGCCCTCATAGTTCACGCCCGCGGTGTCGAGCGCGGATTTCAACTTCTCAACCGCTTCGGGCGGCATGGTCCGGTCTTCGATGGCGAAGCCGAAATACATCTGCGCCTTGATACGCGGGGCAAGCGTGTGAGGACTGTCGGGCTCGGCGGAGGCGAGTTGGCTGCCATGAAACGACGCAGCGGCAGCGACCTTATTGGGTTCGGCGGCTGCCGTACGCATGGCCATGCCGCCGCCCATGCAATAGCCAACCGTGCCGATTTTGCCCGCAACCTGCTTCAGCCCGCTGAGGAACCCGACGAAAGCATGGGCATCGCGCTCCGTTCCGGCGGGAGTGACGAATTTGCGCACCTCGCCCATGCGCGCGGTCGTCTTCTCCTCGCCGAACTGGAAGGGATCGGGATACACCGGCACCCGGGAAACGCGGTAGAACGGGTTGGGGACCAGCACGACGAACCCCTCGGAGGCAAGCCGCCGCGCCATGTCGCGGAAGACCGGCCGCAATCCACCGATATCCGTGTACATGATGATTCCGGGCCATTGGCCCTTCTCATCGGGACAAAACCATTCGGCATCCGCGACGCCGTCTGATGTTTTGATGTCTACGGGCTTCTCGATCATGGTCCCCTCACCTCGATGACTATTCCCGCGCCTTCGGGTTGCGTGCCGGACGCGACAGGCAGCGGTCCAGCCAGGCCACGACATTCGGCACGTAGGAAATGTCGACATCGCCAGCGCGCGCCATCCCAACAACGCTCGCAGCATTGAGATCGGCGACGCTGAACTTCTTGCCGACCAGCCATTCATGCGTCTTCAGATAATCGTCGAGCACTTTCAGGACGGGTTTGGCGCGCTCGGCGGCGGCCTTTGCGGTCGCAGCATCGGATCCGAAGCCGAATTTCACCATCACTGAGGGAAGCAGCAGGGGCTCAACTTCGGTGGCCGCCCACAATGTCCATTGGAAAGTGCACGCCTCGTCCTCGATATTGGTCGGATAGAGTTCGCCGGTGCCGTACTTCTTGGCGATGTAGAGATTGATGGCCAGGGATTCGAAGAGTTTCAGCTCGCCATCGGCGAAACCGGGAAATTTGCCGTTCGGATTGATGGCCAAAAAATCCGGAGATTTCAGCTTGTCCCAACCCAGATCGACATGTTCGAAGGGCACACCAAGCTCTTTTGCGCACCACAAAGAGCGCGATGCCCGCGACATGGGACTGCCGTAAATCTTCATGGCCATGATTGCCTCCTGAGCTGGCGGATAAGGCCCGCAAGCAAGAACTCGTGGATGTCTTTGTCAAGCACGATAAGGCGTTGCTGCAACGGCCGAATGTCTCAATACTGAGAGCGATTCGAGCCGAAGCGCCGCACCCCAGCAATGTTGCACCTGTGTAATGCCCGTGCTAAGTCCGGCCGACGCGCGGACGCATTCCATTTCTTTCAGTTTTATCTTTTAAAAACAATGGCTTAGCCTGCATAAACCTGGCGATGCCCCATCCGAGTAAGGCAGGACGTGGCCTCCAAAAACAGCCATAGCGCCGGTTTGGCTTTGCGCTACGCGACTGCGGCTTTCGAGCTGGCGGCGGAAGAACGCGCCATCGATCAACTCGCCGCAGATTTCGCGCAAATGAAGACACTCCTTCAACAAAGCCCGGAGTTGACCCGCCTGGTGCGTTCGCCGCTCTTCTCGCGCGAAGAACAGGCCAAAGGGATGCAGGCCGTGCTGGCCCAGGCCGGCGCCGGCGATCTCACCCGCAAGTTCGTGCTGCTGCTCGCACAGAAACGGCGCCTCTTCGCTCTTGCCGACATCATTCGCGCCTTCGAACAGCTGCTCGCGCGTCACCGCGGCGAAGTCGCAGCGGACATTACCTCGGCGCATGAATTGTCGGCCGCCGAAACAGCGGAACTCAGGCGTGTGTTGAAGGACAAGCTCGGGCGCGAGCCACGACTCATTGCCCATGTCGATCCGAAGCTCCTGGGCGGTTTGGTGCTCAAAGTCGGCTCGCGCATGATCGACTCATCCTTGCGCGCCAAGCTCGACGGTTTGCGTACCGCTATGAAAGGCCACTGAGATGGACATCCAACCCTCGGAAATCTCCGCAATTCTCAAACGCGAGATCCGCAATTTCGACGCCGAGGCCGAAGTCACCGAGGTCGGCCAGGTGCTCTCCGTCGGCGACGGCATCGCGCGCATCTATGGCCTGGACAATGTGAAGTCCGGCGAGATGGTGGAATTTCCTGGCGGCATCATGGGAATGGCGTTGAACCTTGAAACCGACAATGTCGGGGCGGTGATCTTCGGCGAAGACCGCTCCATCAAGGAAGGCGACACGGTCAAACGCACCAGCGCGATTGTGGATTTTCCGGTCGGCAAAGGGCTGCTCGGCCGCGTGCTCGATCCTTTGGGCCAGCCGCTCGACGGCAAGGGCGACCTTAAGGGCGTCGCCGAGCGCCGCCGCGTCGACGTGAAGGCGCCTGGGATCATCCCGCGCAAATCGGTGAGCGAGCCCATGCAGACCGGCATCAAGGCTATCGATTCCCTGATCCCGATCGGCCGCGGCCAACGCGAGCTCATCATCGGCGACCGCCAGACCGGCAAGTCGGCCGTCGCCATCGACACCATCATCAATCAGCGCGAGATCAACAAGTCGGGCGACGAGAAGATCAAGCTCTATTGCATCTATGTCGCCATCGGCCAAAAGCGGTCCACCGTCGCGCAAACCGTCAAGACGCTCACGGACGCGGGCGCCATGGAATACACCACCGTGGTCGCCGCCACTGCGTCCGATCCCGCGCCGCTGCAATATCTGGCGCCTTTCTCCGGCTGCACGCTGGGCGAGTGGTTCCGTGACAACGGCATGCACGCGCTGATCATCTATGATGATTTGTCCAAACAGGCGGTCGCCTATCGCCAGATGTCGCTGCTGCTGCGCCGTCCGCCGGGCCGCGAAGCCTATCCGGGCGACGTGTTTTATCTTCATTCGCGCCTGTTGGAGCGCGCCGCGAAACTGAACGATGCCAATGGTGGCGGTTCGCTGACGGCGCTTCCCATTATCGAGACGCAGGCGAACGACGTCTCGGCCTATATTCCAACCAATGTGATTTCGATCACCGACGGCCAGATCTTCCTCGAAACCGATCTCTTCTATCAAGGCATTCGTCCGGCGGTGAATGTCGGGATTTCCGTGTCTCGCGTGGGCTCGGCCGCGCAGATCAAGGCGATGAAACAGGTAGCGGGCTCGATCAAGCTGGAGCTGGCGCAATACCGTGAAATGGCGGCGTTCGCCCAGTTCGGCTCTGATCTCGATGCCGCGACCCAGCGCCTGCTCAATCGCGGCGCACGGTTGACCGAGCTTCTGAAGCAGCCGCAATACACGCCCTACCCCATTGAGGAGCAGGTAGTCGCGATCTATCTCGGCGTCAAAGGCTATCTCGACAAATTGCCAGTGAACGCGGTGGGGCGTTTCGAGGCCGAAGTCCTGCGGCTGATGCGGGCCAAGCATAAGGATCTCTTGGATACGATCCGCAACTCAAAGCAATTGGCGTCCGACACGGATGCCAAGCTCAAAGCCATTCTCGACGACTTCGCGAAGGCTTTCGCCTGATGCCGAGCCTGAAGGCATTTCGCAACCGCATCGCGAGCGTCAAGGCGACGCGCAAGATCACGCGCGCCATGCAAATGGTCGCTGCGTCCAAATTGAAGCGGGCGCAAGATGCGGCGCAGGCGGCGCGGCCCTATGCGGAACGCATGGCGGCCGTGATCTCATCGCTTGCCGGTTCCATGGCGGGCAACCCCGGCGCACCCCAGCTGTTGACTGGCACCGGTTCGGATCGGGTGCATCTCGTGATCGTGGCGACCGCCGATCGCGGATTGTGCGGCGGCTTCAACACCAACATTGTGCGCCGCGCACGCATATTGATCGATGCCCTGCTGAATGAAGGCAAAGAGGTGAAAATCTTCTGCGTCGGCCGCAAGGGGCGCGATCAGCTTCGGCGGCTTTACAGCCGCTATATCATCGACACCGTCGAATTGACCGGCGTGAAACGCCTGGCCTTCTCGGATGCTTTGGGAATCGCCCGGCGGGTGCTCGATATGTATGCCGATGGGCAGTTCGACGTGGCGACCATAGTTTATGCGCGTTTCAAATCGGTGATCTCGCAAGAGCCGACGGCGCAGCGTCTGATCCCGGCACCCGTCGAAATCGCGCCGCCGGGCGCACAGGCAGCAGTCGGCATCGTCTATGATTATGAGCCGGACGAGGCAGAGATCCTCGCTCATCTGCTGCCCCGCAACGTTGCGGTGCAAATCTTCCGCGCCCTTCTGGAGAATGCCGCGTCCGAGCAGGGGGCGCGGATGAGCGCCATGGATTCCGCGACGCGCAATGCCGGCGAAGTGATCGACCGGTTGACGTTGCAATACAACCGCAGCCGCCAGGCGATGATCACCAAAGAGCTGATCGAGATCATCTCCGGCGCCGAAGCGATATGATCGAAAGGTGATGTCATGAACGCCCCTTTGAAGACCGCCAGCAACAAGATCGGCCGCATCACGCAAATCATGGGCGCGGTGATCGATGTGCAATTCGACGGGCCGCTTCCCGAAATCCTGAACGCGTTGGAAACCGACAACAACGGCAACCGCCTGGTCCTCGAAGTGGCCCAGCATCTGGGCGAATCGACGGTGCGCACCGTTGCGATGGATTCCACCGAAGGTCTTGTGCGCGGCAATCCGGTGCACGACACCGGCGAGGCAATCGCCGTGCCGGTCGGCGACGGCACCCTTGGCCGCATCATGAATGTCATCGGCGAGCCTGTGGACGAAGCCGGCCCGATCAAGGCCGCCGGCAAGCGCGCCATCCACCAGCCGGCCCCTTCATTCGTCGATCAGTCGACCGAGTCGCAGATCCTCGTGACCGGCATCAAGGTCATCGACCTGCTCGCGCCTTATGCAAAGGGCGGCAAGGTCGGCCTATTCGGCGGCGCCGGGGTGGGCAAGACCGTCCTGATCCAGGAACTCATCAACAATGTCGCGAAAAAACACGGTGGCTATTCCGTGTTCGCGGGCGTGGGCGAGCGGACCCGTGAAGGCAATGATCTTTATCACGAGATGATCGAATCGGGGGTCAACAAGGACCCCAAGAAGGGCTCCACAGAAGGCTCCAAATGCGCCCTCGTCTTCGGCCAGATGAACGAGCCGCCTGGCGCGCGTGCGCGCGTCGGCCTTTCGGGCCTCACCGTCGCCGAATATTTCCGGGACCAGGGTCAGGACGTGCTGTTCTTCGTCGACAACATCTTCCGCTTTACCCAGGCGGGGTCGGAAGTCTCAGCCCTACTCGGCCGCATTCCCTCGGCGGTGGGCTATCAGCCGACGCTCGCCACCGACATGGGCGCGCTTCAGGAGCGCATCACCTCGACGAACAAGGGCTCCATCACCAGCGTGCAGGCGATCTATGTCCCCGCCGACGACCTTACCGACCCGGCGCCCGCGACCTCCTTCGCCCATTTGGACGCAACCACCGTGCTGTCTCGCCAAATCGCCGAGCTGGGCATCTATCCCGCCGTCGACCCGCTCGACTCGACCTCGCGCATCCTCGATCCGCGCGTCGTGGGCGAAGAGCATTATCAGGTCGCCCGCCAGGTGCAGTCGATCCTGCAACGCTATAAGAGCCTGCAGGACATCATTGCCATTCTGGGCATGGATGAGCTCTCCGAAGAAGACAAGCTGATCGTCACGCGGGCGCGCAAGATCCAGCGCTTCCTGTCGCAGCCCTTCCACGTGGCGGAAGTCTTCACCGGCTTTCCCGGTCTGTTTGTCGACATGGCCGATACCGTGAAGGGCTTCGCGGCGGTGGCGAAGGGCGAATATGACCATTTGCCGGAATCGGCGTTCTACATGGTGGGCACCATCGAAGATGCCCTTAAAAAGGCACAAAAAATGGCCGCCGACGCGGCCTAGAAGAAGAAGCGATGGCCGAAAAGATTCATTTCGATCTCGTCTCCCCGGAGCGGATGCTGCTGTCCGAGGATGTGGACATGGTCACGCTTCCCGGCGCCGAGGGCTATTTCGGCGTGCTTGCGGGGCATGCGCCCGTGATCTCTTCGCTGCGACCGGGGGTGATCGAGGTGACGGGCGGCACGACCCCCAACCTCAAACTCTTCGTGCGCGGCGGCTTTGCCGAGGTCGATGCCAAGAAGGTCATTGTGCTCGCCGAGGAAGCCATCCCCTTGGCAGATTTCGACATCACCGCCCTCGACCGGCGCATTGCCGACACGGAAGAAGACCTCGCCATAGCCAAGACGGACGCCGAGCGTGCCCGCGTGTCGGAACAGCTCGACCATATGCGTCAACTTCGCGCTGTTCTTTGAGCGGGTAGTTCACCCATCCCTCTAAAACCCCTGGCTTTGGCCGCGCTTTTTCGTGAAAATCCCGCCGGAGCCAGGCCCTATGACCGGGGAGCCGATTCTTTCCCGGCCGTGGGTTCGATGGTGTGTTCCAAGCCGTTTACATAAACGGCCAAACATCGGCAGGATTGGGACATGACCGATGGCGTGATCTACCAGGCGGGTTGGACGCTCAACGACATCCCGTGGGCGCAGTTCGATCCGTCCAAGGTAAATCCCGCACTGCTTGCAGCGGTGAAAGCCGCCTCGCTCGTCGAATATAACGCGCCCGATTATGTCGCCTATTTGAAGCGCGTTTATCGCGGTGCGCCGGAATCGACCATCCACGCTATCGAACATTGGGGCGATGAGGAAATTCAGCACGGGTTGGCCTTGGGACGTTGGGGGGAACTGGCCGATCCAGATTTCCATTTCGACTCCGCCTTTGCCCGTTTCCGCGCCCTCTACCGCCCATCTCATTTCGAGAGCGGCGATGGCTCGGTGCGCGGCTCCAGACGCGGCGAGATGATCGCACGCTGCGTGGTGGAAAGCGGCACCTCGTCCCTCTACAGCGCCATTCGTGACGCCAGCGAAGAGCCGGTGCTGAAGGAAGTCGCTGGAAGGATCGCGGCCGACGAATTCCGGCACTACAAGCTCTTCTATGAAATCCTGCAGGCGGAGAGCGAGCCGGAGCTGCCTATCTGGCGCAAACTTTGGGTCGCCTTCGCTCGGGTGAACGAATCGGACGATGACGAGCTGGCCTGCGCTTATTATTGCGCCAATGTTCCCGCCGGACAGGCGGCATCCGAACCTTACCGCCGCCGCGACTGCGCGCGCGCATATCAGGCCAAGGTCATGACGTTCTATCGCCGCCACCATATCGATCGACTGGTGAAGATGGTCGTGAAGCCTGCCGGTTTGAACCCCTCGGGCCGCCTCAGCCAATGCGCGAGCGCCGTGCTGTGGCGGGTTCTCACAATGCGGGCCGCCGCCGGGAAAGAGCCTCTCAAAGCTGCTTGAAGGCCCCATATATGGCTGGCGGTCCCGGCCGTTCTGAGACACATTCCGCCGCATGTCCGATACCCTGCTGCAGGATGCACAAATCGCTCTTCAGGCTGGCAAGCTCGCGGAGGCTGCCCGCCTTTATCATGACGTCTTGCGCGCCGACCCCCGGCATTTCGATGCGCTTTCGGGTCTGGGTCTCCTCTATTTTCACACCGGCCGGTTCGAGCAGGCGCAATATCTGATCGGCGAGGCACTGAAGCTCGATCCGCTCTACGTCGATGGGCTGTGCGTGCGGGGCGTGGCTCTGGCCAACATGAAACGCTACACGGACGCGCTGGCCTGTTTCGAGCGGGCGATGGGGATGAAGCCCGATTTCGTCGAGGCGTTCTCCAATCATGCCACGACGCTGCTCGAGATGGGCCGCCCCGAGGAAGCGCTCAGCGGATTTGACCGGACGCTCGCGATCGATCCTTTCCACGCCATCAGCTGGAACAATCGTGGAAACGCCCTCGTCGAGATGAAGCGCTATGCGGATGCGGTCGACAGCTACGAGCGCGCGATCGCAATCGATCCGGAATTTTCCGATGCGCGGCGCAATCGGCTACATGCGCTTGGCGAACTGAACCGGGGTGGACCACGCTTCGCCGAAGTCCTTTGCGCGCAGGCGTTCGAGTTTATGCGACAGGAGCGCCGGGAAGAGGCGCTGAATCGCTTCGACGAAGCGCTGGCGGAAAGGCCGGATTTCGTCGAAGCGCATGCCGGACGCGGCACGCTGTTGCTGGAGATGAAGCAATTGGAACCAGCGCTCGCGAGTTTCGATGCCGCTCTGGCGATCGATTCCCGCCACGCCATCAGCTGGAACAACCGTGGAAATACGCTCGCCGCCATGAAACGCTTCGAGGAAGCGGCGGACAGCTATGAAAAAGCCTTGGCGATTGATTCCACGCTCTTGCAGGCGGCGGAAAACCGAGACAATGCGTTTTTCGAGCTTAAGCGCGGCACACGCTGCCCACCAGGCTACATGCGTGGGCTGTTCGACGAGTTCGCGTCCCATTACGACGATACCATGCTGGAGAAACTCGGTTATCGCGCGCATCTTCACTTGCGCACTTTGGCCGATCGCGTTCTGCCTCGGCTCATGCCGCCTTGGCGCGTGCTTGATCTTGGCAGCGGTACGGGCCTTGTTGGAAACAGCTTCAGGGATCTGGTGGGAAGCGGAAGGCTGGACGGCATCGACATTGCCCCCCGCATGATCGAAGCCGCGCGCCGTCGCGGCATTTACGACGATCTCATCCTCGGCGACATCGAGACGATACTCGCGGAACCCGGCCAGGCTTATGATCTCATCCTGGCCGCCGACACTTTGATCTATATCGGCGATCTCTCTACCGTTTTCGCCGGAGTCTCGAAGCGGTTGGAACAGGGTGGCTTCTATCTCTTCGCGGTCGAAAGCATGGACCACGGCGGCTGGGAACAAACTCCGAAGAATCGTTTTCGCCACAGCGAATCCTATTTGCGCGCGCAAGCCGAACGCGCGGGCCTCGACTTCGTCGAACTGATGGAATGCACGCTTCGCCGCGAAAGTTCCGAGCCCGTCAAGGGCTTCGCCGTGGCGCTGCGCAAGCCCTTCTTGCAATAGCACGGCCATGAACGAAGCGTTGATCCGCCAGGCAACTGGCCTCCAGCAGGCAGGCCGCCTGGCGGAGGCCGCACAATGCTATCAGGAGATCCTGCGCGCCAATCCCCGCCATTTCGAAGCCCTCTTCTCGCTTGGCATGATTTACGCTCAAGCCGAACAATTCGAAGAGGGCCAGCGCCTTCTGGCAGACGCCTTGAAACTCAATCCCCGCTTTGGCGAAGGATGGTGCGCGCGTGGCATCGTTCTCCTGCACTTGAGGAGGCGCGAAGAAGCGCTCGCCTGCTTCGATCAGTCCCTGGTATTGGTACCCCATTTCCTCGAAGCGCTTTCCAGCCGCGCGACCGTGCTTCTGGAAATGGGCCGGCATGATGAGGCACTCGCGGCATTCGATCGCGTATTGGCGCAGCACCCGGGCCACGCGATCAGTTGGAACAATCGCGGCAACACCTTCGTCGCGATGCGTCGCCTCGAGGAGGCCGTGGAGAGCTTCGATCGCGCCCTCGCGCTAGAGCCCAATCTGGAGACCGCACAAAACAACCGCAACCTCGCGCTTCTCGAGCTGAAGCGCATCAGCCGAATTCCCGCCGTTGCCGTCCGCGCGCTGTTCGACGGTTACTCGTCCTATTACGACTCGGCCATGATGGACAGTCTTGGTTATCGCGCACCTACCCACTTGAGGAGTTTGGCGAGCCGTGTGATGCCAAACGCCGCGCCCCCCATGAGAATTCTCGATCTTGGCTGCGGCACGGGCCTCTCGGGTGAAGCATTCAAGGATTTGGCCGTCGGTGGGCGGCTCGACGGCATCGATCTGTCCCCCGGCATGATAGAAGAGGCCCGCCGCCGCAATATTTATTCCGATCTCACGGTCGACGATTTTGAGACGGCTCTCGCGGTTCCTGGTCTTTCCTACGATCTCATCATCGCGGGTGATGCACTGATCTATCATGGCGATCTGGCGCCAGTACTTTGGGGAGCGGCCCGGCGCTTGGAACCCGAAGGCTTCTGTCTCTTCACTGTCGAAAAGAAAGCAGGCGAAGGTTGGGAACAGACGCCGGCCAACCGTTTCCGTCACAGCGAAGCGTACGTGCGCAGCTGCGCAGACAAGTCGGGATTTGCCGTGACCGAGATCGTCGAATGTGCGTTGCGCAGCGAATCCAATGCGCCGGTCGAAGGCTTGGCGGTTGCGCTGACGAAGGCCCGCTAAACCGTTCGTTTCACCATCATCTGCTTGATCTCGGCGATGGCTTTCGACGGATTCAAGCCCTTTGGGCAAACCGTCGCGCAATTCATGATGGTGTGGCAGCGATAAAGCCGGAACGGATCCTCGAGATAATCCAGCCGCTCGCCCGTGGCTTCATCACGCGAATCGGCGATCCAGCGATAGGCTTGGAGCAATGCAGCCGGCCCCAAGAACCGCTCGGGATTCCACCAATAGGAGGGACAGGAGGTCGAACAGCACGCGCACAGGATGCACTCATACAGACCGTCCAGCTTCTCGCGTTCCTCCGGCGATTGCAGCCATTCTGCAGCAGGCGGGGGAGATTTGGTTTTGAGCGACGGCCCGATCGAAGCATATTGCGCGTAAAACTGCGTCAGATCGGGCACCAGATCCTTCATCACGGGCATGTGGGGGAGTGGATAGATATTGATCGAGCCCGAGATGTCGGCCATCGCCTTGGTGCAAGCGAGGGTGTTCGAACCGGCGATATTCATTGCGCAGGAACCACACACGCCCTCACGGCAGGACCGGCGGAACGTCAGTGTGGAATCGACCTCGTTCTTGATCTTGATCAGCGCGTCCAGGACCATCGGCCCGCAATCCTCGGTGTCGACGGAGTACGTGTCTAGGCGGGGATTTTCTTTGCCTTCCGGATCGTAACGGTAGACGCGGATACGCTTGGGCCGCTTGGCGGGCTTGCCGTCCGCGCGTTTGGGCGTCGCCCACGTCTTGCCGGGTTTGACCCGACTCTCTTTCGGCAACCGGAGTTGAACCATAAATTGTCTCGGAGGGATTCGTTCTGTGTCCCAGCAATAGCAAGCGCGCCGGGGGCTGACAATGTTCAGGGCGGCCGGCGCGCGATGAACACTTTTTCACCGCGCTGGAGGGCGTAGGTCAGCACATCCTCGCCCTCGGCGGTGAACTCCTCGAGCTGGAATCCCGCGGCCCGGATGCGGCCCCGTACATCCGCGCCGTAATAGCGCACATGATCCGCCTGTCCGTAATGGCGCTTGCGCTCCTCCGGCGTCCGTACATTCGGGTTCTCGTAGGTCGTCGCCCAGCCCTCGATGACTGGTAGCATGATGAGCGCGACGCCCCCTGGCTTCAGCACCCGGTAGATTTCGGCAAGCGCTTTCTTATCGTCCACATGTTCGAGAACATGAGAGCAGACGATGCAATCCTGGCCTTGATCGGCCATACCCATCGCTTCGATATTGAGCACCAAATCGGCACGCCCAGGAGTGATATCGGCGGACTGGTATCGACCGACGCGCTTTTTCAACATGGCGGCCAAACCGGCCTCCGGCGCGAAGTGCAGCACCTGCGCGTCGCGGAGGAACGTGCCGTGCCGGTCCAGCCACAGCGTCAGCAGGCGATATCGCTCGGCCGAGCCGCATCGAGGGCAGCGCGCGTCGATGCGCGGCGGCTTGCCGGCCGATTGGAACCGGCCGCGATAGCCGCAGATATTGCACTCTCGCGCAAATGAGGCGCCCTTCGATCCGGAGATTCCAAAGGCACGGCGCAGGAATTCGGGGATCATGAGCCCAAGCCTATGCGGGTCCGACCTGCTCAAACAGCCAGGCGCATTCGATGGCTTCATCGTGCAATTCGCCGCTGACAACCAATTGCTCCGCGCGCCGAGCCGAACCGCCGCCAAGATAGATGCTTTCCTCGACGGCAAGGACCCCGCCACAGCGAAAACGCCACCCCTCCCCATTGGGAAGCTTCAGAATCACCGAGGCGCCGCCTTGAGCCAGCGAGAGGCGCACATCGGGATGAACGTGAAAGCGAATGGCAAAAGGCAGCGGCCTCATACGCTTCTTCGACCTTCCCGCCTCTGCTCCCCCCGGTATCAGGCGATCGACGCCAGTCAGTTTGAGCCCCCGGGGACTGAGCGTCATGGAGCGCTGATGAACAAAGCCGAAGCGTGAGACATAGCCGCTGTGGCTTGCCTCGGCCATCAGCCCCTGTGGAATTTCGCTGCGCCGCGTTGCAATTCCGGCGGGCCCATCGATGAGCAACGGGCCCAGAAGATTCGCCAACAGACCCTCGCTCAGAATCGTGGCCGAGGAGGAATCATCGATCGTCAAAGTCGAATGAGCGGAGGTCGAGCGCAGCGCGCTCACCCAGGGTGGCGTGTCGGCGATACCGGCGCCGCAATTCACGATCATGCGGTGCACACCGGCGCTCATCTCAAAAGCGAGACAGCCGGCATGCGCGGCGGCGGAGAATGTGCTTTGGGGCGCGCCTCCGACGTCGAACAGGACCACCGTGCGTCCCACGGCCAGCCTCTGAAATCCGCTATGCGGCGCATGACCCAGAGGGCGGCCGGCTACTTCATCCTGTTCGAGCAATGCGGTGATGGTGGGCGCATCCGCCTCTCCGCCGCCGTGGAACACGGCCAGCGCGCCATCGCCCAGCCGAAAAAACCGCAACATCGGCGCCATCCGATCGAGCGCGCCCCGCAACGCCGGTTGGACTTCGCGATGCGCGCTGTCCAAAACTTGCTGCACCATGCCCAGCACGCGAAAGGCCTCGAGCAGGGCTTCGGGAGAACGGCTGGCATGACCGCCGTCGGGAAGGATCTGGCGCTCGATCTCGCCAGCCAGACGTTTCAATCCGGCCTTCGCGCTGCGCGCATCGGAAAGACAGAGCCCGGCAAGGGCAAGCGCCGCCGCTGATTTCAGGCGGGGGAGACCGTCGGGTGCTTCGCCAATCGTGCGCTCTAGCAGCCGCGCTTGGTCGCGCAGCGAAACAAACAAGCGCGACCGCCAGGCAATCTCAGGGTCGGCGAGGAAGAATTGGGCATGGGCAAAGAGATTGAGGAAACGCTCGGCGAGGATCTCGGGCTGCCAGGGGAAGCTTACAAAGCGGCCATACCGTCGCAACCATTGCTGCGTCACCTTGAGGGCGAATTGGCGCGCCAGATCGCCGCTCGCGAGCTCAAGATGCCGCAACCAGTCGAAGCCGTGCAGCGCTGCGGCGAAATCGTTGCTGGGCGGAGGCTGGTCGAAGATCGATCCTTCTCTCACTTGCAGGGTCTGCCCGGCGAAGCGGAAGCGCCCTCGCATGAAGGCGTCGGCTTCATCCAGCCGGCGTGTCCGCGGATCATCCGGATAAAAATGGATACCGTCCGGCACCGGACCGCCGAGTGTTTGCCGGTACAGCCAGCCGCCGCGCAGCCAGATGGCCAGAGGTCTGAAGACACGCTCCAGCCCCACCCTGGCCGCGTGCGGCCATAATGCGGCTAGGGACCTCGCGTCGCCCTGGCCAAGCTCCGGCGGCGGCAGCGCCTCATCGTCCAGGACCTCACGGCTATCCGCGGAGGCGAGCGATATTGCCGGCATAATCGGCAGGTCCTTTGCCCCTTGAATCATGAAAAACCGCCGTGCCCGCGACCAGCACATCGGCACCGGCTGCAATCGCCTCCTTGGCCGTCTCGGGATTGATCCCTCCATCGACCTCCAGCATCACATCGCGCCCCCACGCAGTGATGCGCTCGCGCGCGGCTCTGATCTTGGTCAACTGGCTGGAAAGAAATGCCTGTCCGCCAAAACCGGGATTGACCGTCATGATCAGAATCAAGTCGATCATGTCGAAGAGGGGGTCCACCACTTCGATCGGCGTGCCGGGATTGAGCACATAGCCCGCCTTCTTCCCGAGCGAGCGGATGTATTGCAAAGTCCGGTGCGGATGCGGACCTGCTTCGGGATGGATGCTGATGATGTCGGCACCCGCTTCGGCGAAAGCGGCGATGTAGGGGTCGGCCGGCGCGATCATCAGATGGCAGTCGAAGGGCTTTTTGGCGTGGGCTCGCAGCGCCCTGACAACCACTGGCCCAATCGTCAGATTGGGGACGAAATGGCCGTCCATCACGTCGATATGGATGAAATCCGCACCGGCCTTTTCGACCGCTTCCACCTCCGCTCCCAGGCGGGCGAAATCCGCCGAGAGAATGGAGGGCGCGATGCGGACCGGTCTTGCCATGGAGCGACACTACTGCGCGATTCTGGGCGTGCTCACAAGCCTATCGTGCTCCGGAAAAGACGCCCAAGATAAAAGTGCGCCACGCTTTGGCCGAGGTTGACTTACCCCCTACCCTCCCTACACTCCGGCCCGCACGAAACTTGCGATTCATCCAGGGAAATTTGATGGCCGATGCCCCCAACAGCCCAGGGCCCAGCCCGCGGCCCTTTGGGCGGCCCTTGTCGCCGCATCTTCAGATCTACCGCTGGCCAATCACCATGGTGGCCTCGATCGCCCACCGGGCGACGGGCATAGCGCTCGCCGCCGGCACGCTCATGCTTTCGTGGTGGTTGATCGCGGCCGCTACCGGTCCCGAAGCCTATGGCGTGTTCGCGCGCCTGGCGGCAAGTCCCGTCGGCGAAGTCATCTTATTCGGTTTTCTGTGGTCGTTGGCTTTCCATCTCCTGAACGGAATCCGTCATCTGGCTTGGGATATCGGTTATGGATTTCGCGTGCCGACGGCAAAGCTGACGGCTGCTCTGGTTTTCGTTGGTTCTTTGTTGCTTGCTGTTGGTGCATTCATCGTCGGATTCATGGTCAAGGCGGGGTTCGGCATATGACAGCGCGGGACTTGCGCACGCCACTCGCCCAAGTCGAAGGACTCGGCACCGCCAGGGCAGGCACGCTGCATTTCTGGCATCAACGCATGACCGCGGTCGCGCTCGTTCCGCTATCTCTCTGGTTCGTCGCTTCGGCGCTCGCCTATGTGGGGGCCGAGCAAGGCGCGGTCGCCGCCTATTTCGCCGATCCCGTCAACACCGTTCTGATGTTCCTCTTTGTCCTGGCGAGCACCTATCACATGTCGCTCGGCGTTCAGATGATCATCGAGGATTATTTCCATCAAGAGGGCCAGAAGATCGCTTTTTTGATGCTCAACCGTTTTGTTGCTTTCGCGATCGGCGCGGCATCCGCACTTGCGCTCATCAGGATGTCGCTCGCAGGACACTGACATGACCGCTTATCCCATCACCGATCACAATTTCGACGTCGTCGTCGTAGGGGCGGGTGGCGCAGGGCTTCGCGCAGCCTTGGAAGCGGCAAAACACGACCTCAAGGTCGCCTGCATCACCAAAGTCTTTCCGACTCGCAGCCATACCGTGGCGGCCCAAGGCGGCATATCGGCAGCCCTTGGCAATATGAGCGAGGACGATTGGCGCTGGCATATGTACGACACCGTCAAGGGCTCCGATTGGTTGGGCGATCAAGACGCCATCGAATATCTCTGCCGCCGCGCGCCTGAAGCCGTTTACGAGCTGGAACATTTCGGCGTGCCGTTTTCCCGCATGGAAGACGGACGGCTCTTTCAGCGCGCCTTTGGCGGCATGACGCTGCACTACGGCAAAGGGCAAGCCTTGCGCACCTGTGCGGCGGCCGATCGTACCGGTCACGCCATTCTGCACACACTGTACGGACAGTCGCTGCGCTACGATGTGAATTTCTTTATCGAGTTCTTTGCGCTCGACCTCATCATGGAGGATGGCGCCTGCCGCGGGGTGATGGCTTGGAAGCTCGATGACGGCAGTATCCACCGTTTTCGCGCCCATCGTACGATTCTCGCCACCGGCGGCTATGGCCGGGCCTATTTCTCCTGCACCTCGGCGCACACCTGCACGGGCGACGGCAACGCCATGGTGTTGCGCGCCGAGCTGCCGCTTGAGGATATGGAGTTCGTGCAATTCCATCCCACAGGCGTCTACGGCGCCGGCGTCTTGATCACCGAAGGCTCACGCGGCGAAGGGGGTTATCTCACCAATTCCGCGGGCGAGCGCTTTATGGAGCGCTATGCGCCCAACGCCAAGGATCTTGCGTCGCGCGATGTGGTCTCACGCGCCATGACCATCGAAATTCGCGAGGGCCGCGGCGTGGGACCGCTCAAGGACCACATCTATCTGCATCTGTCTCATCTCGATCCCAAGCTTTTGCACGAGCGGCTGCCCGGTATCACAGAATCGGCGCGCATCTTCGCCGGAGTGGACGTCACCAAGCAGCCGGTTCCGGTCCTGCCGACGGTGCACTACAATATGGGTGGCATCCCCACGAATTATCTCGGCGAAGTGCGGACCTTGAGAAAGGACGATCCCAACGCCATCGTGCCGGGTCTGTTCGCGATCGGCGAAGCGGCTAGTGTCTCGGTCCATGGCGCGAACCGCCTCGGCTCGAACTCGCTCTGCGATCTGGTGGTCTTCGGCAAGGCGGCGGGCGCGCGCGCAGCCGAAGGCATCCGCGCAGGTGAACTTCATGCGGACCTCGCCAAGGACGCCGGCGACGACGCTTTGGCTCGGCTCGACAAATTCCGTAATGCCAAGGGTCGGACGCCGACGGCACAGCTCCGCCTCGCCATGCAGCGCGCTATGCAGGAAGACGCCGCCGTCTTTCGCACCGCCGAGACACTGCAGAAAGGCCAGGTGCGCGTTCGGGAGGTGTTTCGCGGCATTGCGGATATCGGGGTTTCCGATCGCGGCATGATCTGGAATACGGATTTGGTGGAAACTCTCGAATTCGACAACCTCATCGGACAAGCGATTGTCACCATCGACGGCGCAGCGACTCGCACGGAATCCCGTGGCGCCCATGCGCGCGAGGATTTTCCCGAGCGCGACGACATCAATTGGCTCAAGCACTCGCTCATCTGGCTCGACGGCAGGACCGCGGAGACGCGCACCGAATTCCGTCCCGTGCACATGTACACGCTGACCAACGATATGGAGCCTATACCGCCCAAACCGCGGACCTACTGAACAATAAGAATGAGTCCGTTGTCGGTTTCGGGAAAGCGCCGTAGGATCAAAGGCGGCGAAGGAGTTTCCGATGCCCGTACAGGAACATCCATCACGTCGCCTGATTCTGAAGCGGACGATTGCCGTCGGCGGGCTCGCTCTCGGCGCGCAACATGCAGCGCCGCTGTTCGCGCAAACCGCCGCTGCGCCCACTCCGGAATGTCGCGACGGTGACGATCCGACAGAGCCGGCAATCGAGGGTCCTTTCTTCAAGCCGCGTTCACCCGAACGCGCCGATCTGGTTGAGCCCGCAACCCGTGGATCAATCTACCAGCTCGAAGGCGTGGTGCTGACGCGCCACTGTCGTCCTGTGGCGGGCGTGCTTCTCGATCTATGGCATGCGGACGAAAACGGCGACTACGACGATAGGGGCTTCCGCTATCGCGGCCATTTGTTTTCCGACACCCAGGGGCGGTATCGATTCCGCACCATTCTTCCCGGCCTCTATCCCGGACGAACACGCCATTACCACCTTAAAGTGCAGGCGCCCCGGCAGCGCATTCTCACGACGCAGCTTTATTTTCCCAACGAGCCGCGAAACCGCATCGACGAGTTTTTCTCGCCACAGCTCTTGATGCATATTTCGCAAGGCTCGGCGCTAATTTCCGCGCGCTTCGATTTCATTCTCAATATTTGAGTCTAACCCGGACGAAGCGGCGCACTGCGGAACGTAACTTCCTGTAAACAGGCGGTTTTCCCTTATTTGAGTTGGCCTGTCGGTGGAACCTTCACGCGCGGGCTTCGTTTTCTGTTCAGTTCAGGTTCAGCCTGCGTGACTCAAAATGAGCGCGCGATTTCGGGAAGGCGCTAATGCTCCGACCCTGCAGCAAAAGGAAAAGACCATGTGGAAGAAAAGAGTCTTGGCTATCTTGACCGCTGCGGCAATGGCGGGAAGCGCCATTCAGCCGGCCATGGCCCAGAATTATGGCCGTGATTACGGCAATGGTTATCAGAACGGCTACAACGACCCTTACGCCAACAACCCCTATGACAATGGCCGCTATAACAGCGATCGTGATCGCTATGAGCAGCAGCGCGACCAATATGAGCGCGACCGCTACAATTACGACCGCAATAACGCCAATCGCGCAGCGCGATTCGACCGGACCGAATATATGCGCGAATGCGAGCGCCAAAAGTCTGGCAACACGGCCGGTGGTGCGATTGTCGGCGCGCTTGCCGGTGGTCTGCTCGGAAACGCCATCTCGCGCGGTCCCCAGCGCGGTGCCGGAACCGCTGTGGGAGCTATCCTGGGTGGCGTCGTTGGCGGAAGCATCGGTAACAACAGCCTGAATTGCGAGGACCGCAGCTACGAAATCGATACCTATTACAGCGGCTTCGAAGCGGGCCGTCCTCATGCCCGCTATGATTGGCGCAGCCCGCGCAGCGACGCATATGGATACCTTGAGGTCCAAGACTATTATCAGGACCGCGCCGGGTATCGCTGCGCGAACTACACCCAGCAAATCTATGTCCACGGGCGGCCTGAGCTCGCTCGCGGCGTTGCCTGCCGTCAGCCCGACGGCACGTGGCGCATGAGCTAGACCTGGACCATCGTTTGGCAAGGAAACGCTCCCGGTTCGTCCGGGAGCGTTTTTTATTGGCCACCGCATCGCAAGACGCTGGTAACCATTTCCCGACTATCCTGCCTTGCAACTGTACTGGAACGTCGCGCCTTCATGACCATTGCGTGGACCATCAATGTCGACGGGCGCGTTTATGGCCCCTATTCCGCCGAGCGGCTGCGCAGCTTCGCTTCGGAGGGGCGCCTCGCAGCGACTTCGCTCATCGCACAAGAAGGCGCATCGGAATGGCGCGAGGCGCGCGAAGAGCCCGAATTTTGCGATCTGTTCACACAGGTCCCGAAAGAAACCCCACGCGTCAGCGCACCGGTCGTTGTACCCAAGACCGCGCCCGCTCCGAGTGTCCCGGCGGACGTGCCTGAGGGCAAGCTCGCCCAATTCGCGATCGTCATCGACATCAAATCGCACTCCCCCGGCGGCTTCGAACGGGCCATCACCTCTTTAGGATCCGCTCATCGGCTGGTGCACAATGTGTGGATCCTCTCGACCACGCAGACCGTGAATGCCGTCCGCAATCGTCTGGTGCCTGAGCTCGGCAAAACCGATTCGCTTTTCGTCGTCGACGCGTCGCGCGGCAAAGCCGCCTGGTTCAATTTTGGACCCGACGCAGACGTTCGCATCCGCCGTGTCTGGCAGAAGGCGTCCTGACTTCCGATTTCAAAGCTCTTTGAGCTCGGTCCGATAGCGCCGCCATCGCTCGGAATAGATTTGCGCGTTCAGCAACAGCATCGGGACATCTTGTTCCGGGATACTGCGCACGGCCTTTCCCGGAACGCCTACGATGAGGGAATTGTCGGGGAATTCCTTCCCTTCCGGGATCAGCGCATGCGCCCCGACAATGGAATTCCTACCGATCTTCGCGCGGTTCAACAGGGTTGCACCCATTCCGACGATGGAATTGTCGCCGATGATTGCGCCATGGACGACCGCGCCATGGCCCACCGACACATTCGCGCCCAGGGTCAGGGGAATGCCGGGGTCGGTATGGAGCACACAAAGATCTTGGATATTGGTGTTCTCCCCGATGCTGATCCAGTCATTGTCACCGCGCAGCACGCTTCCGAACCACACGCTTGCCCCTCTTGCGAGCCTCACCCGCCCGATGAGGACCGCGTTCGGCGCAAGCCAATACTCCCCTTCGGGAGGCAATTCCGGGCGCCAGTCGTCGAGCGCGTAAAGTGGCATGCGGGCCTCCACGTCGTTTCCTCTATAAGACATCGACGTTGCACCTGGAGACAAGACAAGACGGTCATTCTTTCGGCACCGCAGGACTTCCACGCTCGCGGCGTTCACAACAAACCTTGCGACAAATTCTTCGCGCGACGGAG
>DASQIQ010000250.1:0-2717 GCA_035631495.1 Micropepsaceae bacterium | reverse complement strand
TAGGGCACGCGCATCGTCACCCATTTGCCGTCCACCAATGCGAACATCGCATCCGACAAATTCCCGGTAGCGATCGGAACGTTCTTGCCGAGGCCCAGCGTGTCGAACTGATCGACCCAATCGTAATAGGGAGATTCCGCGCTGCCGCCCTTCATCGCGACGCCCTTAAATTGCGGGCCGGGGATGGTGTAGAGCTTCCAGCCCTCGGGGCAGGCTTTGCCGGTCGCGGCCGCAGGCCCGTTGAGCGGCCCTTTGCACAGCCGGCGATCGAAGCTTGCGAAATGTCCGCTCGCCAGCACCGCCCAGAGAACGCCGTCGGTGGTGAGGTCTGCACCGCGCGGGCTAAATCCCGAATCCGGATTCTTCGGATCGTTCCAGGGGATTTCGTACATCTCGGTCAGCTTGGTCTTGGGATCGAAGCGGATCGCGGTTCCGGGAAAGCCCAACACCACGGACCAGATCGTTCCGTCCACCGGATTGGCCGACACCGAATAAAGGCCCTGCAGCACGCGCTTGTCTTTTTTGGGATCGACCGGCTGACCCGGCTCGACATAGGCGTCGGCCTTGCCGTTGCCATTGGTATCGATGATGAACGGCGCCCAGCCCTGGCTCGCCTGTTCGTCATGCGTCTCGTCCCATTTTTTCGTATCGAACCAGCCGACGACGGGATCGGTATTGCTGCCGCTGGAAAACCAGATCGTGCCGTTCTTGTCGAATTGCAGATGATGGGTGGAGAAGCACACATCCAGCGTGGTGATCTTCTTCGTCGCCGGATCGTACATCTGCAATTGGCGGCGCGAGGCATTCATCGGAAACGCTTGCGCGGAAGGGTGATGCGAACCGGCCTTGCAGAATGCCGGATTGGCATCGGGACGAATGCGCGAGGTGAGCCAGATGCGCCCCTTGTCGTCCATCATCGGATTGTGGTTGAGGCTATGGCTGTCCCAGACCGGCTCCTCGCCCCAATAGGGCGATGGCGCATAGATCGGCGCGGTCTTGGTGGTCGGCGTTTTGGGGTCGCGCCATTCGGTCTTGATCAATCCGGTCTTGTTGTTTACGGGATCGAGCCACGCAACGTAATCGGAACTCAGCTCGGGCGAGCCATAAATGAGCCCTCGCGAATTGAGCACCGGGTTGCGTTTGTCGGTCGGCGTCAGATCATGCATGTAGGAGGTCGGCGTCGACCAATCCCATAGCGTGAGCACGACGTTGCGTTCGATGCCGGTGGGGCGCGACGGCTTGGCGAAGGGCAGCTCGCCCTTGGCGATGCGGTCGGTCCAATCGCCGAAATTGGAAAGGGCGCGACCCGATTCGAAATCGCCGAGCGCCTGTACCATCAGGATTCCCGGCTGCCCCGATTGGATGCGCCGCTCCCACGCCTCTGCCGAGGTCTTGAATTTGCCGAGCTGCGGTTCGAGCTCGCGGGTCGCCTTGTCGCCGAGCTGATGACAGGAATTGCAGCCATCGGTTTTCAGATAGCGCAGCCACAGGCCTTGATCGCGCAAGGTCACCGGCATGCCGTTGCCGCTCGCGCCCGTTCCGGGAAACAGTTTCGCGTCGGGAATCTTCAGCATCGAGTACCAATAGATCGCCGGATAATATTGCGCCGCGGCGGTCTCATTCGGTGCGGCCACCGCTTTCAGGTCGAGCGACTTGCCGGGCGCGGATTTCACTTTGGGTGAATCGACGAGGCCATAGCCCCGCACCCAGACGTCGTAATTGGCCTTGGGAAGATCGGGCATGACATAGCGCCCGCGATCATCGGTCACGACGATCTTGACGTATTTGGTCGGCAGGTCGCGGGTCTCGGCGATCACCCAGACGCCCGCTTCAGGTCCGTTCGCGCCGGTCACGACGCCGGTCAAATCTCCCGCGCCCGGCTGCGCCTGCTGCGCGACGGCGGGCTGCGCCACTGCTGTTCCCATCGAGCCTGCGACCAACAATGTTGCAAAGCTGGCACCCAACATGGCGCGCGTGGCGGCAATCTTCATGACCGTTCATCCTTCAAGAGCGTTCGCGCGATGAGCTTAAGCCATGTGCGGTCCCGCACAAAACGCGGCATTCAAAAAAGAAAGGGCGGATTCCGTTTTTCGGAATCCGCCCCGTGCAAAACGACTATGTGCGTAAGTTATTTCGCCAGGGGATCCGGGCGATATTGCACATGGATGACCTTGCTGGTCTGGCCCTTGCCGCCTTCAAGATGAGGCTGCGAACGCCCGGAATATTGCGTCCACAGTCCTCTGCCCTTCCAACCGGTGTTCATGTCGTCGATACGCCCGTCGAGATCCTTGGCGAAGAAGCTCATCGGATAGGGCACGCGGATCGTGACCCACTTGCCGTTGACCAGCGCGTTGAGCGAGTCGGAATTGTTGCCCGTGGCGATGGGAATGTTCTCGCCCAAGCCGAACGTGTTGTGCTGGTCGACCCAAACGTAATAGGGCGCTTCGGCGGATGCGCCGGGCGTCCCCTTGGGTACATCGAACTCCGGCCCAGGCATCTGATAGAGCTTGAAGCCTTCGGGGCAAAGGTTCTGCGGATCCGCAAGTGCGGGCCCACTGAGCTTGCCCTTGCAGAGCCTGCGATCGAAGCTTGCGAGATGCCCGCTCGACAGCACGGCCCAGAACACGCCATCGCTGGCAATGTCGGAGCCGCGCGGAGAGAAGCCCGAGACAGGCGCCTTCGCGTTCTTGTACGGGAATTCGTAGTACTCCGAGAGC
>DASQIQ010000249.1:0-6206 GCA_035631495.1 Micropepsaceae bacterium | reverse complement strand
ATCTATTTGCTGAACGATAAGGGCGATCTGGCCGTAGACCGCGCGCATCCGCGCAAACGCAATCGCCCTTTCGCGAGCGGCCGGCTTCCGATGCTGACCGGTTTGATGATGGTGCCGTTGCTTGCCGTCACTGCCGCGCTGCTGGGCATCTGGAGCGGGGCATTGCTCTCGCTTCTGACCTATGCGGGTTTTTCCCTCGCCTATACGCTCCGCCTGAAGGAGATGCCGCTGATCGACGTTTTCGTCTTGGCGGGGCTTTACACCATTCGCATGTATGGCGGCAGCGAAGCGAGCGGATACGGCCTGTCGCTGTGGTTGCTCGGTTTCTCAGGTTTCATGTTTCTGAGCCTGGCTCTGGTCAAGCGCGTGTCCGAGCTCGCGCGATTGCGCTCCGCATCCCAAAAGAAGACAGACAGGCGCGGCTACCTTGTCGAGGACCTGTCGACGCTGCAGATGTTCGGCATTTCCACGACATTTGCCTCCGCCGTGGTGCTGTCGCTTTATGTTCAAAGTGCGACCGCGTCCAGCCTTTATCGGAGGCCGGAATTGCTCATCGGCTTGATCCCGCTCTTCATGTTTTGGCAATGCCGCCTATGGCTTTCCACGGCCCGCGGCTACATGCATGACGATCCTATCGTCTATGCCGCGCGCGACTGGGTTTCGTGGTGCGTTTTTCTTTTGACGGCCGCACTCGTCTTCGCCGCGAAGCTACCCGTGTGAGGGTTAGATCTTCATTTTCTTGAAGCGTGCTTCCGGAATGGCGCGGATGATCGACATGACCAGCCTCCAAACGGGGCGAACATAGATCACGTCGGTTTTTTTCTCCTCCGCGGCACGATAAAGACGACGCGCAACCTCGGCGGGTTCGGCGGTGAGAGCGGGCGGCAGCTTCATGCCTTCGGTCATTTTGGTACGGACGAAACCGGGCTTCACGGTGAGCACGTGAACGCCCCTGCTCGCGAGCCGGTTGCGCAGGCCCGAAAGGAACGCCGTGAACCCGGCTTTCGCCGAACCATAGACATAGTTCGTGGCCCGCCCGCGATCGCCTGCAACCGAGCTGATCCCCACAATTGTCCCGGTTCCGCGCGTGGCCATTTGTTCGGCAAAAGGTCCCAGCAGCAAAGCGGGCCCTTCGAAATTGGCGACGATGATGTCCCGCGCGTGGAGAATATCGGTTTCGGCGCGTGTTTGATCACCAAGCATGCCGAGCGCCGAAACAACCGTGTCGGGGGTGGCGTCGAGGGCTCGCAACAGCGCATCTTGATCCTCGGCGCGAAACAGATCGAATGTCACGACGCGCGCATTCGCGTTGTGACGCACGCGCAAGTCCGCCGCATTGCGTTCGCCCGCAGCCGCATCGCGCACGGTCAGGATGATGTTCCATCCCCGCGCCGCGTATTGCGCGGCTACGGCCCGGCCGATATCCGAGGTCCCGCCGAGCAATAGCATCGTCTTTCTCGCCTCACTCATAAGCCTAGCCTTTCGGATTGCAGCGAGCCGAATCGTGCAAACGCGCCGGATTGTCGGCGGATTTCGCGGAATGCGGCAAGATTGGGGTAGCCGGCCTCGACAAGGTCGCGGCTTTGGCGTGCATCCTTGGCGAAATAGATGCGACCGCCATACGCCAATACGCGGTCGTCGAGTTCGGCGCAGAGGGAAAAGCTTTTCTCGGATGCCGGAAAATCGAGCGCCAGCGTGTAGCCGTCCATGGGAAACGCCATCATCCCGGCGTCGTCCGGTCCAAGGAGCTTGAGCACCGCAAGAAAAGACGGGCTCCCACGGGTCGCCACGATCTCCAAGATCTCGCCAAGAGCATCCCGGCTTTTGCTGCGGGGGATGACGCATTGATATTGAAGGAAGCCTTGCCGGCCGTAGATGCGGTTCCAATGGGCGATGGCGTCCAGCGGGAAGAAACACGACGCCAACGGAACCAGATGCGTGCCGGCATGGCTTCGGTTGTACCGAAGATAAAGTGCATTGAAAGACCTGACGCTCAGTCGATTCAGAGTCACATTTGGAAGGTATACCGGCACAGACAGTCTCGGCGGATGAAGGGCACGCATTTGCGGATCGGTTAAAGGAGGCAGCTCGGATCGCAGCGCATGTTCGCCGCGAAACAACACCGAGCGGCCGAGCGATGCGCCGCGTGCCAGCCCATCGATCCAAGCGGCAGAGTAGGTCCAATTGCGCGAATCCTCGAAACTTCCCATCACCGCGTCCATGTTCGGCAGCACGATGGTTTCTTGCCGGATCAGTCCTGTTTCCACGGCGATCAGGCGAAATGTGACGTCGCGAATGATGCCCGTCAGACCCATGCCGCCGATCGTGGCGCGAAACAATTGGGCATTCTGCGTGGGTGTGCAAACGAGTTGGGTGCCATCTGCGGTGATCAGCGTCAGGCTTTGAATGTGACGTCCAAATCCGCCGCTAATGTGATGATTCTTGCCGTGGACATTCGCTGCCGCCATGCCTCCGATGGTGACAAATCGTGTGCCGGGCACGACGGGCGGGAAAAACCCCCGCGGCAGAAACACATCGATAATGTCCGAAAGAAGCACGCCCGCTTCGACCGTCAACACAGCGCTCGCCGGGTCAAACGCGATCATGCGATCGAGGTGGCGCGTCGATAGGGTGGTGTTGGACCCGATCGCAGCATCTCCATAGGCGCGGCCGGCGCCTCTCGCGATTCCTGGCCCATCCGCTTTCAGGCGGCGGGTGAAATCCGCATCGTCCTGCGGCGTTCTCCATCGCGTCTCGACACGCGGATAGTTGCCCCAGCCCGAAATGATCATGCCCTTCGCGTCCACGCTATGGCTTTGAGCGACTGGATTGGAGCCCGGTGTGCCGGAGCACCCTGTGCGCCGAAAAAACGCACCTCCGCACGCAGATAATCACCCTACCCCGGCAGTCTTACGCTCCACTCTGGAAAAAACAAAACGGCGATCAAGATGGAACTTGATCGCATAGCCGATTGCCAGGCCGATCGCGCCTCCGAGATAGCGCCAACGCCCGTCGGGGGTCAGGCCATCGAAGGCATATTCCAGTCCCCAGAAGATCGCCGTCGTCAGCACGCCGGTGACCGTATAGAGGGTAAAGGATCTGCCGTGGGCGGCCACGCCAATGGACGGATCGAAGAATATCCACCGCTTGTCCAAGATATATTTGGTAACCAGGCCCGTTCCAGTGCCGAAGATCAGAGCGAGGGTCAAGGCGAACGATCGCGAATAGAGGTGCAGCACAAAGGCTTGAGACACCAAGTTCACCAAGATTGCCACAACGGCAAACAGCGCGTAGCGCAGATATATGTGCAAGGATGTCCTCGAATCACCGCGCCGCGGGCAGAGTGTCAGAATATATCACATGGCTCGAGACGAGCACGGCGGCCGGTATCGCGAACCCGAAATTCACCACGCTCGTTTCGCCTCGGCCTAACGCATGATACGAAATCATTTATTTTCTGACCACATTTTGTCGGTCTGTGATCTGTATTGTCAATTTCGTCATATTTGACCGTGAAAATGATTGCGCGCGACGCTGGGCGGATGGATTCTTGAAGCACATGGCAAGAAACCATAATTTTCATAGTTTGGTTTGATTCTCGATTTCCTCACACACTGCCGCCGGGACTTGAAGCGTATGCAACACCCTCCCCTGCCCGTGATCCTACGCATCCTGTTCGAAGGGACCAAGCTTCGATGACGGGCGCGACCGCCCGAGGCCGCGAGCCCCGCCGTGTCGTCGTGACTGGAGCCGCCGGCCTCGTTGGCCAGAATCTGATCCCCCACCTAAAGCGGCTCGGATGCAGCGTGGTCGCGATCGACAAGCATCCCGCGAATACCATGATTCTGAAACGCCTTCATTCGGATCTCGAGATCATCGAGGCCGACCTTGCGCACGACGAGTCCTGGCAAAAAAGCCTCGAAGGCGCCGACAGCCTCGTTGTATGCCACGCGCAGATCGGAGGACTCAACCCCGAGGATTTCGCCGCCAATAATATCACCGCCACCGAACGTCTCTTGGCGGCCGCCAGACGAGCAGGTGTGAGTCATATCGTACAGATCAGCTCCTCGGTGGTAAACTCGGCGGCGGTTGACTTCTATACCGAAACCAAGAAGGCCCAGGAACGCTTGGCGGTAGCAAGTGGCATTCCCTGCGTTGTATTGCGGCCAACATTGATGTTCGGCTGGTTTGATCGCAAGCACATTGGTTGGCTTGCGCGTTTCATGGCGCGTGTACCCGTGTTTCCGGTGCCCGGCAACGGCCGCTATCTGCGTCAGCCGCTCTATGTCGGCGATTTCTCCAATATTGTCGCCGTGTGCGTCCAGCGGCGCATCGCCGATGTCGCATATAATATTTCAGGGCTCGTGAAGATCAATTATATCGATCTTATCCGCGAGTTGCGCGCCGTGCTCGGCTTGCGCACGCCCATCGTGAGAATCCCCTACTGGATGTTCTGGGTCCTGCTCAAAACCTACGCCGCCGTCGATCGCGATCCGCCTTTCACGACGAAGCAGCTCAAGGCGCTGGTAACGCCCGATATATTCGAGGTAATCGATTGGCCGGGAATATTCAGCGTCCAGCCGACACCGCTTCGGGAGGCGCTTCACGAAACCTTTTGCGATTCTCGCTACTCCCAGATCGCTCTGGAGTTTTGAATGGCACGCGTGGCGGTTATTGGAGCGGGCGCCATGGGGCTTGCGGCGGCCTACCATGCCGCCAAGGCGGGCCACGAGGTCGCAGTATTCGAAGCGGGTCCGACACCGGGCGGAATGGCGGCGCACTTCGATTTCGGCGGACTGTCAATCGAGCGCTATTACCATTTCGTGTGCAAGGCCGACGCGCCGACCTTCGCACTGCTTGAGGAGCTCGGCATCGGCGACCGCATGCGCTGGCGCCTAACTTCCATGGGTTATTTCACCGGCGGCCGCCTTCATCCATGGGGCGATCCGATATCGCTCCTCTCCTTTCCCGATCTTGGCCTCATATCCAAGCTTCGCTACGGCGCCCTCATGTTCCTCTCGACCAGGCGTGATCATTGGGCTGCGTTGGAAAATATCTCGGCGCGCGAGTGGATCACGCGATGGTGCGGGAAGAAAGTGTATGACCGCCTTTGGCGGCGGCTGTTCGATCTCAAGTTCTACGAATATGCCGACAACATCTCGGCGGCCTGGATTTGGACGCGGATCAAACGGCTTGGCCGCTCGCGCCGTTCGCTGTTTCAGGAAGAGCTCGGCTATATCGAAGGCGGCAGCGAGACGCTCGTGCACGCACTGCAAGCGGCCATCGAGCAGCGCGGCGGCAGGATCCATGTGTCGATGCCGGTCGAACGGATTGTGATCAAAGATGGCGTTGTCAGGGGCGTGCGCGTGCGCGGCACCGATTACGCGGCAGATCATGTGATCTCGACCGTGCCGACGCCTTTCGTCGGAGCGATGGTCCCGGACCTAGACGAAGATTGGCGGCGGCGATATGCGGAAATCGCCAATATCGGCGTGATCTGCGTGTTGTTCAAACTGAAGCGTTCGGTAACGAAGAATTTCTGGGTGAATGTCACCGACGACAATATCGACGTCCCCGGCATTGTCGAATTTTCCAACCTGCGCCCGCTTCCGTGTACGGTCATCTACGTGCCCTATTATATGCCGACCACGAACCCGAAATGGAGTTGGACGGACGACATGCTGGCGGCCGAAGCTTTCGCCGCGATCCGGCGTATCAACCCGGAAATCTCGGAGTCGGATCGGATCGCGCATTATCTCGGCCGGCTGCGCAACGCCAGCCGATCTGCCCCCCGGGTTTTGCGAGCCATATTCCGCCGATGCAAACGCCGGTTCGCGGTCTGCAGATCGCCGATACCTGCTTTTATTATCCGGAGGATCGGGGAATCGCCGAAAGCGTCAGATTGGGAAAGGCGATGGCGATGGCGATTGGGTCACCGGCATGAGAGCGCCTTCGTGGCCCGGCAATGCGCGCTCTTTCGTGACATTCCTTGCCTCGGGAGGGACTTCCGCGCTGGTGAATATCCTCTGCCGCATAGCACTTAATCGGTTCATGTCATTCGCGGCCGCGGTGGTTGTTGCCTATCCTTTCGGAATGGTCACAGCCTATTTGCTTATGAAGTTTCTCGTATTCGACAGGCGCGATCGGCCGGTCGCGTATGAGTTTACGCGTTTCGCGCTTGTCAATGTCGTGTCGTTCACGCAGGT
>DASQIQ010000248.1:0-5183 GCA_035631495.1 Micropepsaceae bacterium | reverse complement strand
GGCTGGTGCAGCGAATTCAGAACGCGCGCGCCGGAATCGATCTTCACGCCGCCAAAGGTGAAGGTGATTCCGCAGGTCACCGGATAGGCACGAAAAGGCGGCGTCTCGATCCGGGCCGCCCAGTTCGACTTCGGAATCTGGAGTCCGTGCGTCTTCTTGCCGTCAGGCCGCGTGGGATCGAAGGGCACATCCTCGCGGCAGGCAGCGTTGAATTCCTCCACGGTATGAACGAGGACTTCCGGCGCCAGACTGATCTTAAGCGCGAGCTCGGAGATGGCGGCGGCTTCCTCGAATGTCGCTTTGTGGTGCGGATAGCGATGCTGGGCGATGCCGGTGCGATCATAGATCTGCCAAGCGACGGCGCCGGGCTGCGCCAGGATGGTGCGGCCCGTCTTGGCGTAGGTGTAGGAGTGCTGGGCTTCGCCTTCGTCGAAGAAACGCAAGCCCAGCGAATTGACACTGATGCCGAAGGGATAATCGTAGCGGCTTTGCGTGTTGCCCCGTCCGTCCGCGTGCTGGGGCGTTTCGAAAGCGGGGGCTTTCGCGTCGATCGGCGACATGTGGCCGCTCTGCCAATGGCCGCTGCTCGCCGCTCCCAGCGCCAGCAGATAGTTCAGAACCTCGCCGGTATCGTGTTTGGAGCCCCGCACCTTTACGAGATCGGCGTTGCCGTCCAGATAGCGGGCGCGCATCTCGGCATTGGCCTGGAAGCCGCCGGCGCAGGCGATGACGGCGTGGGCGTGAAGATCATATTCGTGGTCCGCGGAGCAGACACGCACGCCCTCGACGCGATGCATATTGCCGTGGATGGCGCTGACGGGGCACGAAAAACGGATCTCGATATTCCTCTCCGCGGCGATGCGGCGCCACTGCTCCAGCTGGCCCACCCCGCCGCCCGCCACGTGAATGGCGATGCCGCGCTCGAAATAGCGCTTATTGCCGATTTTGGCGTGTTCTTTGAGAAGTTCCCAGACAATGCCGATGTCCTTCATCCAATGAATGGCGGCATTGGACTGCTCGACCAGCGTTCGGGACAAACCCTCATCCATGCGCCCGAGAGTCATCCGCGTCAGATCGGCTGAGAACGCTTCTTTCGTATAGGGAGAAATTTGCAGGCTATTGACATAATCGCCGTCGAGCCCGGGGACGAATTCCCTGATTTCCTCAAGGCCGGCGTGCCAGAAACGAAAACCCGTGCCGGAATAGCGGGCATTGCCGCCATATTCGGTTTCTGGCGCCTTCTCCAGCATGACGATTTTTTCGGCGCCATGCTCGTGCGCGGCAATCGCGGCTTCGAACGCAGCGCTTCCTCCGCCGATGACAATGACGTCGCAGCGCTCCGCCGGCCTGCTCAAGACGGCACTTTATCCTTGCGTGTTTCCCGGGCGCGCTGTTCGCGGTCGGCGTGGGTTTCGGCCTCGTCGTAGCCGTGGGCGGAAACGTCGAACAGATTGCCGTCCGGATCCATGGCGCGATATTCCGCGAAGGGCCTGTTTGCCGGGCGCTGCACCAGCGGCTCCTCGAATTTCTGCAGCTTCTCCTCGACAGCCTTGATGTTGTCGACGTGAAATCCGAAATGGTTGATGCCACTGGGCGTGGCTTCGCCGCGATTGCGCAGCAGCGCGAGCGTCAAATAGCCGTCGCTCATATAGATCGCGCCGCCCTTCTCGCCATGGATGCGCTTCATGCCGAAGACGTCCTCGTAGAAACCCGCCAGCCTTTCGGGGTTCTTGGTCTTGATCGCCAGATGCCGGATTTTCGCCATGCTGTCCTCCTGTCGCCGCCTGCAAATGTAGGAGTCCGCACCGGCAATGGAAAGTCGATACTGGCAAGGCGCATCGGCTTCCGACACAATAGCCGCGCCGCACAAGGATCAAGCGCGCGCGGCATGAGGGGAGGAAGCGTGATCGAGCCGTTGCGGGAGATCAGAGCACCCATGCGCCGGCTGAGCGAATATATCGCCGGCGCGCTGAAGCAGCCGCTGCCCGCCCCTATCGTTGATAAAGCGCGCCAGCACATTCTCGACACCATGGCGGCGATGATTTCCGGCACAAGCCTGCCGCCGGGGAAATTGGCGATTCGCTACGCCGCATCGCTGGGCGGCGTGCGGCAGGCATCGGTGGTGGGAACGCGCTTGCTCACATCTCCCGTCCATGCGGCGCTCGCCAATGGCATGCTGGCCCACGCCGATGAAACCGACGATTCCCATGCGCCATCGCGCACCCATCCTGGCTGTGCGGTGATTCCCGCCGCGCTTGCCGCCGCGGAGCACGCGCATGCCGGCGGCGAAGTTTTTATTCGCGCGGTCGTCCTCGGCTACGACGTGGCCGCGCGTGTCAATTACGCGCTCGATCCGGAAGCCTTGGCCGCTTCCCTGCACAGCACGCACAGCGTCGGCGGCACGTTCGGCGCGGGAGCCGCGGCCGGCGCTCTCCTGGGACTCGACGAGCGGCAAATACGGCATCTGCTTTCGTTTTGCGCACAGCAGGCCTCGGGCATCTCTTGTCATGTCCGCGATCCCGGCCATGTGGAAAAATCCTTCGATTTCGGCGGTATGCCCGCGCGCAATGGCGTGACGGCCGCGACCATGGTGGCGGCCGGCATGACCGGCGTGGACGATGTCTTCAGCGGCGAGCGCAATTTTCTGGACGCTTACGCGAGGCATCCCAATCCCGAATGTCTATCCGAAGCGCTCGGTCAGCGTTTCGAGATTCTTTCGACCAATATCAAGAAATGGCCGGTGGGCTCGCCAGCACAAGCCGCACTCGATGCGTTGACGGCGCTGATGGAAAGCGATCACATCGGGCCGGGTGATGTGGAATCCATCGAGGCGCATCTGCCCGGGCGGTCTGCCCGGACCGTCGACAACGCGCCGATGTCCAATCTCAACCTCCAACATCTCATGGCCATGCTGCTGGTCGACGGAGCGCTGACTTTCGCATCCATCCACGCCCAAGAAAGGATGCAGGAGCCCGCGATTTTCACGCTTCGGCGTAAGATCGCGCTCATCGAGAGCGAGGAGTTGGCGCAGGCAAGGCCGCGGCGGCAAGCCATTGTCGTCGTCAAGACACGCGATGGCCGCTCCTTGTCCAAGCGCGTGCTCGCGGTTCGCGGTACCGCCGACAATCCAATGAGCCAGGGTGAAGCCGAGGCCAAGGCGTCCGACCTCATCGGCAGCGTGCTGGGCGCGCGCCGCGCAAAAGCCATCCTGCGCGCGATCGGGGGGCTGGAGCGCGTTCCCGATGTCGTGACCCTCCGCCGTCTGTGGCAGCCGGGCAAGACGGGGGTGGGTGTGTGACACTGCTGCTGTCGAACGAGGACGTGGAAGCGGCGCTTGCCATGCCCGATTGCCTGGACGCTATGGAGATCGCCTATCGCGATCTCGGGCTGAGTGAGGGCGGCAACGGCTTGCGTTCGGAAGTGCTGACGCCGACCTCGCGCGACGATGCGCTCTACTCCCTTCTCACCATGAGCGGCGTGATTCCGAGGTTCGGCATCGGCGCGGTCCGCATCAATTCCGACATCGTCACCTGGCCGGTTTCGCCCTCGGGCCCGCGGCGCGTCAAAGTGCCCGCCGCGCCCGGTACCCGATATGTCGGCCTGGTGCTGCTGTTCAGCACCCAGACGGGCGAGCCGCTGGCGATTCTTCCGGACGGCGTCGTGCAGCGCATGCGGGTGGGCGCGATCAGCGGCCTTGCGGCGAAATATTTGGCGAGGGCCGACGCGGGCGAGGTCGCGCTCCTGGGCACCGGGTGGCAGGCCGGCGGCCAAGCGGCCGCGATCTCGGCGGTGCGAAACATCAAACAGATTCGCTGTTACAGCCCGGAGCGCCAACGGCGCGAAGCCTTCGCCAATGAGATGGGTGCGAAGCTCGGCATCCAAATCGTCCCCGCCGCGACAGCGAAGGAGGCCGTCCGGGGGGCCGATATCGTGCTGTGCGCGACCAATAGCCTTCAGCCCGTGCTTCCCGCCGCATGGCTGGAGCCGGGTATGCATGTGAGTAGCCTATCGCGGCTTGAGCTCGACCCGAGCGTGGTGGCCGCGGCCGATGTGGTGTTCACCCATGTGCGCGAGGCCGATGGCAGGATCGTCCGCACCGCGGGGGCAGATCTGGCGCGGGACACCGAACAGCGAAAAGCCGAGCTCAGCCTCACGATCGGGCAAAGCACCCGCCCCGAGCTCTCCGACCTCCTACTGGGCCGGGCAGCGGGCCGCGGCGGCGATTCCGACATCACGCTGTTCTTCAACTATTCGGGCCTTGGCTACCAATTCGCCGCGACCGGCCATGTGATCTACAGGCGAGCGCGCGAACTGGGCTTGGGTCGCGAGCTCGACACGACACTGTTCACAAGCGCGCTTCCCTCGTAGAGGCAGCAGGCCGCGCCCTGAAAATGGCGGATGATGCCGACGCCATACGACCCGCCCTCGACTGAGCCAAATTTCAATCTTCGGAAGGGGTCGGTACTTCTTGAGCGGAGGGTCGAATCTCTGGCTTGTCGTGCAGAAGAAGATTCAGCAGGGACGCGTGCACCTTGATTTGTCCATTGTATTCGATCAAGCCGAGGTTCCTGAACTTGTTCATAAAAGCGCTCACGCGCGATCGGGTCGTCCCAATCATCTCGGCCAATGTCGCCTGAGTAATCTTTCCAATGATGGGCTGGGGCTCGCCATCTTTCCCGAAATTGGCGAGAAGCAACAGGGCGCGCGCGAGCCGCTTTTCGCTTGAATTGAACAACTGATCGACCAGGTCTTCTTCGATCCTGATGTTCCGCGCCAGCAGATGCGTCATGAACATCGCGGAAAATGACGGCTCATCATGGAGGACGCGTATCGCTTCGGGTTTGGGTATCTGTACGACCACGCATTTTTCCAGGACCGAGCTTGTCGCCATCCGCTTTAACTGACCGGCTAGGCTGCCCTCCCCGAAAAACTCGCCGGCGCCAAGGATAGCCACCACCGCTTCCTTGCCCTGCTCCGAAACGACCGTGATCTTGATTTTGCCACTTCGCAGGAAGAACACGCTATCCGCAGGCTCACCCTGCGCGAAGATGACCTCGCCTTTGCGATACGTGGATATCGTCTTCCCGCCGTCGATTTTGGCGAGAAACTCATCAGGCGAAAACAAACGCGTTCCGTTGCCCATTGCATTCCGTAGAGCCGGCTTGAACTGTACCATATAGTAC
>DASQIQ010000247.1:0-9254 GCA_035631495.1 Micropepsaceae bacterium | reverse complement strand
GCGGCCGTTTGGGTTTGGTCGAAGCGCTCTACCAGACCTTGGTGATGGTCAGGGTGATTGTCCTTTGCAGGTCGACGAACGCATTGTCGAAGGCGCGGATCGATCCGCTGCCGCGCGCGCCGATTTGGAATGGCGGCTCCTTGTTGAAGATGTCGTTGACTGTCAATTGGACGCCGATGTTGCGCAGATATTCGTTCGCCGGCATCTCGCCCGTTTGGTAGCCGATCGTCAGATCGAAGTAGACGGTGGCGGGCGAAAAATTCGGGAAGGTCGTGAACGGCCCGTAAAAAGGCGACCCTGGAAAGCACGAGCCCGGTCCGAATCCAGTCTGATAGAAACAGGGCGGCAGCAGATTGTTGCCGTCGGTGTTGAGCTTGCCATGGCCGAAATAATTCGCGAATCCGGTGACGCTCCAGGTTTCGTTGGACCAGCCCAGCCGGTATCGGACGCGCTGCAGCCGGTTGCCCGAGTTCTGTCCCTTAAAAAAGTCGACGACCGGCGACGTAGCGCTTCCTCGGCTTTTGTCGATGGTTTCGTAAAAGCCCGCCGCGCCGATATTCACCGAACCGAAATCCTCCAAACCCACGCGGTTCAGATCAAAGTCATAGCGGGCGTCGAAATCGATGCCGGAGAACACGCGCGATCCCACATTGGTGAGCGCGCTGTCGGAGATGACCTTGATGTTGCTTGGCACGAAGGCGGGATCGAAGCCGCCGCCGCGGCTGGGATAGGCGGCAAGCTTGTTGACCAATGCAAGGAAGGATGCGTTGGCCGGGTCGGTGATGGGCAAATTCGGATTCGGTATCACCGTATATCTGCCGCGGGAGGCGGGATCGTCGGGACCAAGCCCAAGATTCGTCGCCGCGCTGGAAATAAGCCCATTGAACTCTAGCCGGAACCAGGACGCATCGAGGTTCAGTCCGGAAAAATTGATGCCAAAGATCGGCTCGGTCGGTGTGAAATTGAAACCGGTGCTCCACTGCTTCAAGGTCTGCGGGCCCAGGGTCTGACCATTTCTGAGAATCACAGCGGCGCCGTTGCCGCCGCCGCTGATATCCAGGACGCCAGGTTGACGGAGCGCGGCATTCGCCGAGCAGGTTGGATTCAACAGGGCCGTCAAAGACCCGGGTATCGCGACGCCGGGGGTAGAACCATTGATGGAGCCGCAGCCGAGAACGGCGACATCATTCGCCAGCGCCCCGCCGTTCGGATTCACGCCCGATATGGTCGACTGGATCGGGGAATTTTCCGCGAAGGACGGCACGCGGAAAGACTTGCCCCAGGCTCCACGGAGCGTGAGGCCATCGCCGACGCCCCAATTGACCGCGATCTTCGGCGTGTAAACCGGGTTGGAGAGGTTGTTGTATTTGTCGTAGCGGTAACCCGCTTCGATGACGAAGGATTCGATAAACGGCAGCGCGTTGTCCTTGCCGACCAGCGGTATGTCGAGCTGGCCGAAGAATGCGCTGCTCCTTTGCTTCTCACGATCCTCGGCGTCGGTTACGACCGCCGTGCTGGCGGTGTTGTCGTTCTGCAAATTGATAAGCGACCAGTGTTCCGAGAGATGTTGAAATGCGATGGCGCCGCGGACCGGACCGCCGGGAAGCTCGAACAGCGGGCCATCGAAGTTTGCGCCGATCTCTTCAATCTGGAAGTGCTCGTGCTGCGTGCGATAGCCCGTAATGTAGTTCAGAGTCGCCGGGTCGTTGCAGGTGAACGCCGCCGGATCGCAGAAGACATTGAGGTAGGGAATATTTGCCGGCTTTGCGTAAGTCGCAAAGCCCTTCACGGAGACGGTGTTGCCCAGCGCGGCGCTCAGATTGTTTTTGTTGATGGCGTTGGTGGCATCCCCAAAGTTGCGGTCGTCGCTGACGGAGTAGGTGGCCTTTCCGCGCCAATCGAACGGCAATTTGTCCAGGTTGAAGCCGAAATCATAATGGGTGGCGGTTTCGCCGCCGGTGACGAACGTCGGCACTTCCAGAGCAAAACTGTAATCGACCCGCACATTCGCGGGGGCGCCGATCGGGTAGAAGGGATTCTTGGTCGGCACGACCAGATTGGTCTCCAGGACTTGCCGGGCCTCGCCGTTCGCCGCCGGGTAAACCTGCTTGCCGATTTGTTTTGAATAGAACCCATCGGCGAAAAAGGAGACCGGCCCTATGCCAAAGAGATCATTGGTGAGCTGCTGGTCGAAGGTTGCGGTAGCGGCTTTGGTCTGCAGCCGGGGCCTGGCGTCGCTGTTCAGCCAGGGATCGCGCTCGTTCAGGACGCCTGGGTTGGCTTGTATCGCTGCCCACGACAGTCCGACACCGTTCTGGCCCTTCGGAATGGAGAAGCAATTGGAGCAGAATCGGGTGCCGGCGGCCGACGTTTCCCCCGCAGGCGCGCCGGCGGGCGTCGTCGAATTGCCGACGTGAGCGATGCCTGGGATGCTGGATCCCAAAGGCGTGTCGTCGAAAAGACCCCAGGGCGTGAAATCGAGCGTGTAATAGCTGCGCTTCGTCGCCGAGAGGTGTTCACTGTTGGTCTGGGAATAGCTGACCGTGACATTGCCGCTGTCCCACGACTTGCCAAAAAGCTGCGCGATCTGTTCGGACATGAACCCGGTATCCGGCGACGAGGTGACGCTGCCCTGGGTTATGGCGCCGTCATAGCCGCGCCTGAGGATGATATTGATCACGCCGGCGGTGGCGTCCGACCCATAAACCGCCGATGCGCCCGCGCTGAGCACGTCGACGCGCTCAATCGCAATCTGCGGGATGATGGAGGGATTGACGGTGTCATTGCTATAGTTCTGGGGTGGCCAGCGCAACCCGTTCACCAGAAGCAGCGTTTCGACACCCGACCCGGTGCCCAGGCCGTGGATCTGGACATTCTGTTCAAAGCTCAACGTCCCACCGCCATAGGTGGGCGAGGCTTCTGCGTCGATTTTCAAGGCAGGGATGGTCTTCAGAATTTCCGTGAGGGAAAGCTTTCCGGTTTCCACGAACTCCAGGGGCGTCACTTCAGAGACCGGAACACCGACGGCGACCGTTCCACGGATCAGCGAGCCAGTGATAAGCACCTGTTCCGGCGGTGTGGCTTGAGCTTGAGCTTGCACCTGCGGCTGCGCCGGCACTTGTGCCAAGGCCGCGCCGCCTGCAGCCAATGCCGTGAAAGACGCCGTGCCGAGTAACGCGGCCAAATAGATGCCGTTGCGCGCGCGTAAGTCCGATGTCTTCGAATACATGGCCGGCCCCCCAGGGATCGCGTTTTGCGCGATCTGTCGTGATTATCAATGGCTAAATCGTTCCCCCGCCCCGCTCGAAATCCTCTCCTCTTATTATTGAATCCCCGGAACACCCTTCCCGTCTCTGGTATGAACGCTTTGAACAGGCACTCCCAAGCGATGCGGATAAGCGCATACATCAATGCTGTGCAGTTTGTGTCAAGTCAATTTCGCCCAGGCAAATAGCGCCATTCGTCAGCTGTGCAAAATAGAACACGAGTCGAGGTTTGGTGCGCGCGAGCGAATTGCTGCAAGCTTGAATTGCTCGGAGGCATGCTGTTTGAGCATGTGAATGTGCCGGAGCCGATCGGTCCGGTCTGCTGCGTTATTATTTTATCGGCGACAACACGGACATCGGAACATACCCAATCCCGGCGCCGTTTTTTCCGACCAGAAGCCAGTCATATCCTTTGGGTTTGGCGAGAACCTCTATTTGCTGACCGGCGCTTAGCTGAACGCCCATGACCTTGCCGGCCCAAAGGAACGGGCTGATATAGAGATCTGTCTGCTTCGCGGTGACGTATTTGGCCGTTACCATTTCATAGCCGTCGGGCGCGGGAACCAAATCCTCCGCCAGGAGAATCGCGTTGGGGCTAGCAGACTGCGCCAAAGCATGGAACTGCATCGCCAGCACCATAACAAATACGAGAATGACGCCGACCAGCTTCACTTTCATTTTGATCCGCTGTTACCAAACGCCAGACCGGTGACCATCAGCACTCCCATTCAGAAATCCGGCTTGTCGGCCTCAGGTATCGGAACCGCACCGGATTTGTCATCGGCAAAATAATCGCGAGGACCATCCGCGCAAATGGATTCTTCCCAGGGCCCGCCCGACCGCGCCCCACGTCCACGCTCGAAATCTACTTTTGCCTTCCAGGGCATCGTGAAGGCGCCAGGGTCTTCGACGGTGAAGGTAATCTCGATATTTTTTCCGCTATTGTTAAGCCGGTAACGCTCTACGACATGCAATTGCTTCGTATGCGGCGTCCGGAACCGATCAATCGGACCGCTATCATCCAATCCGATCGTATCGATGACCAGCGTATCGCCATTCTCGTAATGGCCGACAGATTCGCCATACACAGAATAACCGGGGTTCTTGCTGTGCGGCACATTCAGGTAAATGCGACGCACCTGTGCATCGCGTTGATAGAGTATCCAAACTTCTTTCGGGGTCTGGACGAAGAATACGGGCTCTCCAGGATAGAGTAGAAGGCCCGGAACACCACCCGGCCAGCATCTGGAAGTGGGATAGAACGGAATGCCGCCTGCAAGCACCCGCTTGTTGTTGACGTCCATCAGTTTCTTGGCCCAGGGCTTGAGGATGGGATTGCTCGTGTCCGCTACGCGCGTGTTGTAGTCGGCGTGGTATTCGTGGCCCGGCATATCGACGATCGGACCGGGGCCCGTATCGCCCGGCACTTTGAAATACGCGGTGCCATTCATCAAAACCCAAGTCATCTTGTTCGAAGAGAAATCGGGTATTTCACTGCTGGGCACACGAGCAGGTTGCGCGCGCAATGCCGGCCAAACCGCTACGGTGCAGAGAAGGAGCGCCGTTCCTATCGATCGCGAAAGCAACCTGCGCGGCGTGGCGCGTGCGTTCATGACCTTGTTTTCCTTCCGGGCCGAGACGGCACTCAGCCGTCAGCGTCTTGGTCCAGTGTGACGGTTTTTTTGCGAACCGCAAAGAGCGATTTCCGCCTGGAGTGTCGAGCCCTTTAGCATTGTGCAGGGCGCGTTTAGCGTTCGGCGGTAACGGGGGTGAATTCGCCGAGCACGCAATCGTCTCCGGTCAGCGTCACATGGATGAATTGCTGATTGGAGCACACCAAATCGCCACTGTGCAGCACCTGGGTGAATGGGCTCACCTTCAGCATCGGGCAAACCGCCTTCAGGCGGTTGCTCCACACTTTGCCGTCACGCATGTGAAAGAGGATGGTCCTGTCGTCCGGAGTTTCGGTGCGCTGGATGTCGCGCACATTCAGGCAGACACTGGCCGCACGCGGCGCGGCGGCGGGAACATCCACGGGCGCGGACGCAGCAAAGAGAAGCGCAAGGGAAAGCAGCGAGATCAGATTCATGGCATCGTACCTCATTGCGTGGCCGGGTGTGCCGGGCTGAGATCGCAACTTCCCCTATGACGTATCTGGTGGGGCGCGGTCCATTCCCGTAAGAATACCATGATCGCCAGGCCGTTGCGGTCGTTTTCACGCGCCGGTGCGATTTCCTTTGAAGAGACTCCCCTCATGAAGGCGGCGGATTTCGATTATTTCTGTGCCGTCTCGATTCCCGAAGCCTGTCGATTGCTGGCCGGCGCCAATGGCGAGGGCCGGATCATCGCCGGCGGACAAACCCTGGTTCCGCTTCTGGCGATGCGACTCGCGCGCCCCTCGCTTCTCGTCGATATCAATCGCATTGCGGATCTGCGCGGCATTACGCTTAGCGACGGTGCCGTCACGATAAAGGCGTGCACGACTCAAGCCGATGCGCTGGCGAGCGATGTGGTTCGCAAGCATATTCCGCTCCTCGCCAAGGCGCTTGGTCATGTCGGGCACACCCAGACGCGCAACCGCGGGACGATCGGAGGAAGCCTTGCCAACGCCGATCCGGTTGCAGAGATTTGCATGGCTGCGTTGGCGCTCGATGGCCAAATCCTTAGCCATGGTCCGAAATCGAAGCGCACCATCCCCTGCAGCGAATTTTTTCGGGGCGCGATGACGACGGCTTTGGCATTCGACGAATGTCTGACGGCCGTGCGGCTTCCGATTTGGGGGCACACAGGCAGAGTAGGAAGCAGCTTCCAAGAAATGAGCATAAGACGCAGCGATTTCGCGCTTGTTGCCGCCGCCGTCCAGGCATCGTTCGACGACGAGGGCATCTGCCGCCATCTCGCGATTGTCGTCGGCGGCTGCGGCCCAACACCGACGCGCGCATCGGCCGCCGCCGATCGTCTCATCGGCACGCGCATCGAGGAACCCGACCTTGCCGAGGCCACGCGTTTGCTCCGGGAGACAATCGCGCCGCAATCCGATCCGCATGCCTCGGCGGATTATCGGCGCCGCGTCGCCGGCGAGCTTGTGACACGGGCCGTGCTCGAGGCCCGGCGCGAAGCTATGGGAACGGCCTGAATCGATGTCCCACCATCACATCACGCTGACCGTCAACGGCCGTCCCCACAAGTCGCAGGTTCCGGCACGTCTCACGCTCGTCGATTTCCTCCGCGATGTCTTGCTGCTGACCGGCACACATACCGGATGCGAGCATGGCGTCTGCGGGGCATGCTCGATTCTGCTCAACGGAAAACCCGTACGCTCGTGTCTGATCTTCGCCGTGCAAGCGGACGGCATGGACATCGTGACCGTCGAAGGGCTCGCGCCGGAGCCCGAGACCTTGAGCATCTTGCAGGATTGTTTCTGGGAAACCCATGCGCTGCAATGCGGCTTCTGCACGCCCGGCATGTTGATCGCCGTACGCGCTTTGCTCGCGGAAAATCACTCGCCTTCGGAGGAACAGATCCGCGAAGGAATCGGCGGCAATCTTTGCCGCTGTACGGGATACAAGCCGATTGTCGATGCGATTCTGCTCGCTGCCGAGCGGATGCGCAGGTCCAATGCGGGAGCGAGCGATGCGACCGCCGGCTGAACCTGCACGAAATTTCCGTTACATCTCGAAGAAGCGCCGCACCAAAGAGGACCGGCGTTTCATCACCGGCGCGGGCCATTTCGTCGCCGATATCTCGCTGCCCGGCATGCTCCATGTGGCATTGGTCGCGAGCCCCCATCCCTTCGCGCAAATCATTTCCATTGATGCGCAAGCGGCGCTGGCGCTGGAAGGCGTGAAGGCCGTGCTCACGGGTGAAGAGCTTGCCCGCGCCACCGATCCCCTGATGAGCGGCCTCGATATTCCCAAGGTGCGCCGCTATCCGCTTGCCGTCGGGTTGGCGCGCTATGTCGGGGAATGGGTCGCCGCCGTGGTCGCCGAGTCTCGCCATGTTGCGGAAGACGCCGCGGAATTGGTCGAGGTCACTTACGAGCCGCTCACGCCCGTCCTCGATCCCGAAGCGGCCATGGCGGCGGATGCGCCCATCGTCCATCCCGATCATGGCACGAATGTGCTGTTTCAGCGGAAATTCACATGGGGGGCGGTGGAAGCCGATTTCGCCGCCGCAGATCGCACGCTTTGCTTCCGTGCCCGCTGGAATCGCAGCTCGACGGTGCCTATCGAGACCTTCGGCGTGGTGGCGATGTGGCACCCCGCAACCCGGCTCATGGACATTTGGGCATCGATTCAGATGCCGAAATTTCCCGACCTGCTGGCGCGGGCTTTGCGTCTTCCGGGCAATGCGGTGCGCGTGCATTTCGACGTCGATGTCGGCGGCAGCTATGGCGTCAAGCGCGGCCTCAAACATAGCGTGCTGGCAGGCTATCTCGCGCGCAAACTGGGCCGCCCGGTGCGCCTGATCGAAGACCGGATCGAGAATATGCGCGGCGGCGACGCGCATGGGCCCGATAGAATTTTCGACATGGGCGTGGCGTTCGATGAAAGCGGTGTGATTCGTTCGCTCCGCATTCGCGCGCTGGACAATGTGGGCGCTCATGCCGGCCGTGCGCCGTTTCAGCTCGGCAAGCCCGTGGGCGCCATCGTTGGCCCCTACCGCATCGGCAGCGTGGAGTACGAGGCCATCAGCGTCACGACGAATATGACGCCGCAGGAAGCCGTGCGCGGTTTCGGACAAGCGCCCACCAATTTCGCCCTGGAGACCACGGTGGACCGCGTGGCCCACGCACTCAACATGGATCGCATCGAGGTTAGGCGGCGCAATCTCATCCACCACGAAGAATTTCCCTACACCATACCGAGCGGCAGCACCTATGACAGCGGCGATTACCATGTGGTTCTCGACAAGGCGCTCGCCACAGCGGGATATCAGGATCTGTTGCGCCGCCGCGATGCGACGCGCGCAGGCGGGAAACTCGCGGGAGTTGGCATTGTTTGCTGTCTCGAACCCAGTGGCGGCAATGCATCCTTCGAGCCGCTTTTCAATCCGAAGAACGAGACCACGACATGGATGGAAGCGTGCGGCATCAGAATCGACCTGAACGGAACGATCATCGCGACGATGGGCACCTCATCGTCAGGGCAGGGACACGAAACCCTGGTTGCGACGGTGATCGGCGAAATTCTTGAGCGCGATCCCGATACGATCCGCGTCATCCACTCCGACTCCCTGACGGCGCTGCCCAGCAACAGTCCCGTGGGCAGCCGCATGGCGATCATGCTTGGGGGCGCCGCGGCAAAGGCCGCCGATAAGCTCAAACACGCGATCACGGCGATCGGCGCGCACAGGCTGGGCGTGGCAGCCGATGCGGTGATCTATCGGGACGGCGATATCGCCTTGGCGCAGGACCCGACGCGCAAAATCGCATGGGACACAATCGTCGAAATCGCCCACCGCAAATTCCATCAATTGCCGCCCGGCATGGAGCCCGGGCTTCAATCCATGCATGTTTTGGACGTGCCGACCGGCGGTTCCCTGCCCACGGCGGATGGACGGGTTCAGATGTACCCGTGCTACGCCTTCGAGGCTCATATCGTTTACGCGGAAATCGATCCGATCACTGGACAAGTGGCTTTGCGCAAATATGTCGTCGGCCATGATTGCGGGACGATGATCAATCCGGACATCGTGCACGGCATGACCTGTGGCGGCATCGCCCATGGGATCGGCGCCGCGCTCTATGAGCGCTTTGCCTATGACGAAAACGGCCAGCTTTTGAGCGGCTCGTTCATGGATTATCTGATCCCGTCCGCCCATGAAGTCCCGGACATCGAAATCGTCGATCACTGCACGCCCTCGCCACACACCGCCTTCGGCCAGAAGGGGTCGGGCGAAGCAGGCTATCTAGGCGCGCCGGCCGCTGTCGCCTCCGCCGTCAACGACGCGCTCTCCCCTCATGGATTGAACGTCGCGACATTGCCC
>DASQIQ010000246.1:0-1990 GCA_035631495.1 Micropepsaceae bacterium | reverse complement strand
AAAATCTCGCCTCTTCAGCGGCGTATCGGCGGAATCTTGGACGGTTTTGTCAGGACCAGGCTCACTCGGGGATTTGGACATGAGTCTCCTCCCTAGGGTCGGCTTTGCGACAAATTTCGGAGGCGGTCTTTCTGGGTCAATGCACGAGGCGGTTTTGCCCGGCTGGAGCAAAGGGTTTAGTCTCGTCCCCGCGCCGAAATGCCGGCTCACGAAGAGAGAGGATTCACCATGGCCCGCCATATCATCAGCCTGCGCGCATCTTTTCTGATCACAGCAGCCCTGGCGGCCTCGATATTCGCCGGCCCTGCGACGGCACAGAATTCGTCGCCATCGGCGCTGACCGGTAAGGTGAGTTCGGCCGAGGAAGGCGCGATGGAAGGCGTGATCGTGAGCGCCAAGCGCGCGGGCTCGACGATCACCGTCAGCGTCGTCAGCAATGCCCAAGGTCAGTACAGTTTCCCGAAGGATCGGCTGCAGCCGGGCACCTATGCCGTCACCATCCGGGCTGTGGGCTATGAGCTGCCCAACGCCACGCCGGCGCAAGTGGAGGTGAATGCGCGGGCCGCGGCGGCGCTGGATGTGAACCTCGTCAAGACCAAGGATCTGGAGCATCAGCTGTCGAACGGCGAGTGGCTGCAAAGTTTCCCCGGCACCAAACCGTTCAAGGAAGCCCTCTTCAACTGCACGAGCTGCCACACGCTCGAGCGCATCGCCAAATCCCGCTACAACGCGACCGACATGGGCAAGGTCGTCCAGCGCATGAGCACCTGGGCGCAGGGCAGCATGCCGACGCAGCCTCAGCCGCAGCTAGGCCGGAAAATCGGCCCGCCGACGGCGGGACAGGCGGCGCTCGGCAAATTCATCAGCACGATCAATCTGAGCGAAGGCGACGAGCGCCCTTACCCCTTGAAGACCGATCCGCGGCCCACCGGCAAAGCGACGCGTGTGATCATCACCGAATATGATCTTCCGCGGCCGCGCGCGATGCCGCATGACGCCATCGTCGATGCTCGCGGGGCGGTTTGGTATGGGGATTTCGGCGCGCAATATATCGGCCGGCTCGATCCCAAGACCGGCAAGGCGAAGGAATTTGCCATTCCCGTAACCAAGCCGGGCGCCCCCACCGGCAATCTCATGATCCAGGCCGACCGGGACGGGATGATTTGGATCGGCGCCATGATGCAGGGCTCGCTGGTCAAATTCGATCCCAGAACCGAGAAATTCCAAACCTGGGGATCGCCCGATTTCCTTACTCGCAATGAGGCGCGCATCGCCATGGTCGTGCCCGAGCAGACGCATCTGGACGGCAAGGTCTGGATCGGGGGCGATTACGAATATCAGGTCGATATGGCGACCGGTAAATGGACGGCCGTCGATTACCTCAAGGGCCAGCCGCCGGGCGCCAAGGATCACGGCTCCTATGGCGTGGCGGCGGATTCGAAAAACAATTTCTACGGCATGGAGGTCAATGCCGACTACATCATCAAAGTCGATGCCAAGAGTTTGATCCCCACTTATTACCAGACGCCGACATTGAATTCCGGTCCGCGGCGCGGCCATTTCGACAATCAGGATCGCTTATGGTTTGCCGAAAATCGCGGCCAACGGATCGGGATGTTCGACGCGAAGACGGAATCCTTCAAGGAGTGGAAGATCCCCACGCCCCATGCGATGCCGTATGACGCGATCTTCGACAACAGCACCTATGCCTGGACCGGCGGGATGGCGAACGATCACGTGACGCGGCTCAATGTCAAAACGGGAGAGATGATCGATTATCTGCTTCCGTCCGAGACCAATATTCGCCGGGTGGACGTGGACAAGTCCGTGGCGCCATCGCAATTGTGGGTGGGCAACAACCACAAAGCGACGCTTGTCAGGGTCGAGCCGCTCGACCCCTAACCTTGTGTCGGGCGATTAGGATGGCTGTGAGCGAGCAAGCGGCGACCATCGGAGTTGGGGCCACTCCGGCGCGGCGCGAAATTGTCTA
>DASQIQ010000245.1:0-4577 GCA_035631495.1 Micropepsaceae bacterium | reverse complement strand
CCCCGATCATCCAGGCGGGCGAGACGGAAGAAGCCTTGGCGTCTTTGCCTCTATCCGCGTTGCGCCTTGCGCCCGAGATACGTGACGGGCTTGTCCAGCTTGGCCTCAAGACCGTCGGCGACATCATGGCCCGCCCGCGCGGGCCTTTGACCGCGCGTTTCGGCGCCGAGCTGATGCAGCGCTTGGATCAGGCCATGGGGCGGGAGGAAGAACCCATCACGCCGCGTATTCCTCTTCCCCCTTTCAGTGTCGAGCTGGGTTTTCCCGAGCCTTTGCTGCGCGACGAGGATCTCACCGCCGTGCTGGCTCGGCTGACGGACCGGCTTTGCGCCCTTCTGGAAAAGCGCGGCCAAGGCGCGCGCCAATTGCTGGCGAGTTTCTTCGGAGTCGACGGAACGGTGAACCGGCTTCAGATCGGCACCAGCCGACCTCTGCATGATGCGGCGCGGCTACATCGTCTGTTCACGGACAAATTCGCGCTTGCCCAATGGGACAATGAGTTCGGCTACGACCGCATAAGGCTGGCTGCGCTGGAGACGGAATTGCTTGCTCCGGCGCAGAAGGAATTGGCGGCCGGCGAGGACGGACCCGAGCTTGCGCATCTGATCGATCGTCTGACGGCCCGGCTGGGCGAGACGCGCGTGCTGCGTTTCATGGCGCAGGATAGTCATGTGCCCGAACAGGAATCGATCGTCATCCCCGCCGCCAGCGCAGACGAATTTGCGCAACTGCCTCCCACCTCCTCCCCACAAGGAAGAGGGGAAGTAGCGGACAGCCTTGCGCCGGCACGTCCTTTGCGTCTGTTCGAACGGCCGGAGCGCATCGACGTCATTGCCGAAGTTCCCGACAGCCCGCCGGTGAAATTTCGTTGGCGCCGCGTCGCCCATAATGTCGCGCGTGTCGAAGGGCCCGAGCGCATCGCCATGCCGTGGTGGTGCGAGGGAAAACGCGTGCTGACCCGCGATTATTTCCGCGTGGAGACGCGCGACGGCGCGCGCTTCTTTCTGTATCGCGAAGGGCTTTATGGCGAAACCGCGCATCCAAGCTGGTATCTGCACGGGCTCCTGCCGTGACCAAAGCCTATGCCGAGCTGGCGGCGACCAGCAATTTCTCTTTCTTGCGCGGCGGTTCGCACCCCGAAGAGCTTGCCGCGCAGGCGGTATCGCTCGGCCTTTGCGCTCTTGGCATCACCGACCGCAACAGCGTCGCCGGTCTGGTGCGCGCCCACAGCATCGCCAAAGAACAAGGCTTGCAGTTCCTGCCCGGCGTGCGGCTGGTGTTTGCCGATGGCACGCCGGATGTTCTTGCCTATCCGAATTGTCTCTCCGGCTGGTCGAATCTGACGCGGCTTTTGACGATCGGCAAACGGCGCGCGGCCAAAGGCGAGTGCGAATTGTTTCTTGCCGATTCTCTGGAGCGCGCGGTAGGGCTGAGCCTGATCGTCACCAACGCAAGCACGGCCTCTCAAGCAGGGGAGGAAAAGAAAAGACGGACGGTGGGGGCCGACCATGTTGGTCTCATACAACAATTGCGCGAAGCGTCGGGCACGCCGGTGCGACTTGCGGCATCCATGCTCTATCGCGGCGACGACGCTCGCCGCCTGGAACGATTGGCTGGCATAGCGGCGCAAGCGAAGGCGCCGCTCATCGCCACCAATGATGTGCTCTATCATCATCCCGACCGCCGTCCGCTGCAGGATGTCATCACCTGCATTCGCGAGCATCTGACGCTGGAACGCGTGGGCAAGCGTCTTGCCGCCAATGCCGAGCGCCATTTGAAACCGCCCGAAGAGATGCACCGCCTGTTCCGCCGCCATCCCGAAGCGGTGGAGGAGACGCTGGCCTTCATCCGATCCTGCCGCTTCTCGCTCGACGAATTGAAACCGTCCTATCCATTGGAGACGCGTCAGGGCTTCGCCACGCCGCAGGACGCGCTTATCGCCTTCGCCGAGGAAGGCGCACGAAGACGCTATCCGGACGGCATTCCGCCCAAGATCCGTCAAGCGCTGAATTACGAGCTGAATCTCGTCGCCGAGCTGAATTACGCGCCCTATTTCCTCACCGTCCACGACATCGTGCGCTTCGCCAAGTCGGAAGGGATTCTTTGTCAGGGCCGGGGTTCGGCCGCCAATTCGGCGCTCTGCTTCTGCCTCGGCGTCACCGAAGTCGATCCGATGCGCAGCGACCTTCTGTTCGAGCGCTTCATTTCGGCCGAGCGGGGCGAACCGCCCGATATCGATATCGATTTCGAGCATGAGCGCCGCGAGGAGGTGCTCCAATATGTCTACCGGAAATATGGCCGCGAGCGGGCCGGGCTGACCGCCACCACGATCTGCTATCGCGGCCGCAGCGCCATTCGCGAAGTCGGCAAAGTCTTCGGGCTTTCGCAAGACGTGACCGCCTCGCTCGCGGGAACCCTATGGGGCTGGTCGCCTTCGGGTGTGACCGAAGAGGAGGCGAAGGGCGTGGGCCTCGATCCCCGCGAGGCGCGGCTGACCCAGGTGTTGTCTCTCGCTCGCGAGCTGATCGATTTCCCGCGCCATCTGTCACAGCATGTCGGCGGCTTCGTCATCACCGAAGGCCGGCTTGACGACATCGTCCCCATCGAGAATGCGGCGATGGACGAGCGTACCGTCATCGAATGGAACAAGGACGATATCGAGGCGCTGCACCTTTTGAAGGTCGATCTCCTCGGCCTTGGCATGCTGTCGTGCATCCGGCGGAGCTTCCAGCTCCTGGCGCCGCACTACAACGAGCATTTCAAAACCACCGCCGATATCCCACCCGAGGAAAAGTCGATTTACGACATGCTGTCTCGTGCCGATTCCATTGGCGTGTTCCAGGTCGAAAGCCGGGCGCAGATGTCGATGCTGCCGCGGCTCAAGCCGAAGGAATTCTACGATCTCGTCATCGAAGTCGCGATCGTGCGGCCGGGGCCCATTCAGGGCGACATGGTGCATCCCTATTTGCGGCGGCGCGAAGGAAAGGAACCCGTCGTCTATCACTCGCCCTCGCCCGAACATGGTCCCGCTGACGAATTGAAAAACGTGATGGAAAAAACGCTGGGCGTGCCTTTGTTCCAGGAACAGGCGATGCGTGTCGCCATCGAAGCGGCGAAGTTCAAACCCGCCGAGGCCGATCGCCTGCGCCGCGCCATGGCGACGTTCCGCCGCGTGGGCACCATCCAGACCTTCCGCGACAAATTCGTCGGCAATATGAGCAATCGCGGCTATCCGCGCGAATTCGCCGAAAACTGTTTCCGCCAGATCGAAGGCTTCGGCGAATATGGTTTTCCTGAAAGCCATGCCGCCAGTTTCGCACTGCTGGTCTACGCGTCGGCCTGGATCAAATGCCATTATCCCGATGTGTTCGCAGCTGCGCTGTTGAACAGCCAGCCCATGGGATTTTATGCGCCGGCGCAGATCGTGCGCGATGCCGCCGAGCATGGCGTGGACATCCGCGCCGTGGATGTGAATTTCTCGCATTGGGATTGCACGCTGGAACCTTCTGGCCCCGCCGCCTCTCGCCTGCATCGCCGTCATGCGGATATGCAGAACGTGATCCGCACCAGCCATGCGATGCGGCTTGGCTTGCGCCAGATCGCGGGGTTCCCGGAAAAAGAGGCCAAGCGCATCGAGGAGGTCCGGGGTGAAGGTTTTTCCACGCTGCGCGAATTCTGGCTGCGGACAAATCTTTCCCTCGGCACGATGAGACGCTTGGCCGAGGCCGATGCTTTCGTTTCGCTGGGTCTGGACCGGCGCAAGGCGTTATGGGAATTGCGCGCGCTGCGGCGCATGGGCGACAAGGACGATCTGCCGCTGTTTGCGCGTGCGCCTTTATCGGCCTCGGAACCCGACGCCGGGCTTCCCTCTATGCCGCCGGGCGAACAGGTGCTCGAGGATTACCGTCACCTTCATCTTTCGCTCAAAGCCCATCCGCTTAGCTTTTTGCGCGCGCACCTCGCGTCCCGGCGCGTTCTGCGCAACGAAAAGCTTGCCGAAACCGCCTCGGGCCGGCGCGTCACCGTGGCCGGTCTTGTCCTGGTGCGCCAACGCCCGGGCAGCGCCGAGAGCATCTTCATGACCATCGAAGATGAAACCGCCATCGCCAACATCATCGTCTGGCCCCATGTCTTCGAGAAATTTCGCGGTGTGGTGATGGGCTCGCGTCTCGTGGCCGTCACCGGCAAGGTGCAAAACGAATCCAACGTGGTCCATGTTCTGGCCGAGCGGCTCGACGACCTGACGCCCATGCTGGATTGTTTGTCGGCCGATGAGGTCCCCACGGCTGTGCGATCCGGCCCGCAATTCCTGGACGTTTCAGACAATGTCCAGATCATGCCGAAGGGCAGGAATTTCCATTGAAATTCTGCCGCCGCGTTGTCTCAAAATCTCGGGCTCGGCAAGAACCAAGCAACTGCCTCCCAGGGTTCCGGAAGGCAGTTGCATTCAAAAGGCGAACCTATCCGCCTCGTGAAGCGCTTGGCCTCACCAATATTGTTCGGCGTGATAATAACTGAACGCTTCGGCGCGGATGGCGTCTTCGCCGTCATCGCTTGTCAGGTCTTCCATGCGATAG
>DASQIQ010000244.1:0-10235 GCA_035631495.1 Micropepsaceae bacterium | reverse complement strand
CCCTCCCGATCATCTGGAGGAAGTGGCGGACGCGCTCGCGCGAATTATTACCGGCTTGGAAAGCCAAGACCCCGAACTACTGAAAATGCGTGATGCGGGGTTGGCAACCGCTGCGCACTATAGCAAAGAGCGGACCCGAGCGGCTCTGCGCGCGTTCTACGGTGCGTTGATCAAATGATTTCCCACCAAGGGCAAGGGCGGCGCCCCGGGTGCCGTTGGGCACTCGGGGTCCATCTGTACCGCTGCCTGGATTATAACGGCCTGACTTCCACCTTGCGGAACTTCACGACGCCCGCGCCATACTGAAGCGCGAACGGGCCGGCGGCATGCTTGGTATCGCGCGCGCCAACGACCGTCTTCTGTCCGTTGAACGTGACATTGAAGACAGGACCATTGGCCTCGATCTCCATCACGTTCCATTTGTTGCCGGCCAGGGGCATGGGATTGACCTTGGCGACATTCACGATCGCGCCGGTGCCGTATTCCTTTTCGGGACGCGTGTCGAAGATGTTCACCTCGTAGCACGTCATACCGCCGGGCTTAGCGGGGTCGGCACAGCGGATGAAGATGCCGCTATTGGCGGGTGTATCGACCCAGACTTCGGCCCTGATCTGGAAGTTGGAATAGGAGTTCTTGGTGACCAGGAATCCGCCCTTGCCTTTGTCGGCTTGGACCGCGCCATCCACGCCCCGCCAATTGGCATCGCCGACAGCGTTGAAGTTGTTCATGTTCGTGCCGTCAAGAAGCGTGATCCACCCTGCATTGGCTTGAGCGGCGAAAACTTGATGCGAGAGCGCCAAAGCACTGAGCGCAGCGAAGAGCACGCCGATGGCGATGGCCGGCCGGTGTTTCATTTGTGATCCCTCCGATATGTGTGAGACGTGCGAAGTGTCAAAAGCCTTCGTGAGGCGACGGTCCCGATTAACCCGGGATTGAAGATCATGCTAGCAAATGGCGCGTTTGGGCGGAAGCCGCGACGCTTGCCTCGCTCTCATGGACCTCTTTCCAAGCGAGGCCAGGTCGCTTACGAGTTTCTCGCTAGTACAGACTGGAGCCGTTCCATGAAACGCGATTCCTCAGCGCCCACGGGCGTCGTAAAGCGCATGACGCTGGAAAGCATCGCGCTCAAGAACAATTTCCTTGGCGATCCGGCGATCCGAATTATCGACGTCTACGTTCCCGCCGGCCACGATGGACGCGCGCTGCCGCTGCTTGTGGATCTCGTCGGCTTTACCGCCGGAGGGCCGGCGCACACCAATTGGCGCAATTTCACGGAAAACGTCCCCGAGCAGGCGGACCGCTTGATCGCAACAGGCGCGATGCCACCCTGCGTCATCGCATTCCCCGACTGCTTCACGCGATTGGGGGGCAACCAATATATCAATAGCGCCGCCATGGGACGTTGGGCGGACTTCCTCATCGAAGAGGCCGTTCCCTTCGTGGAGCGTGAATTGGGCTGCGGCGGCGCGGGGCGGCGCGGCGTTTTCGGCAAGAGTTCAGGCGGCTACGGCGCCATCGTCCACGCGCTGCTCTTTCCACATTTCTGGTCGGCGTCGGCCTGCCATTCCGGAGACATGGGATTTGAGCTGCTGCATTTTCTCGACATGCCGCGCACCCTGCGCGGCCTTGCGAAGGAAAGCGGCGACATCAAGCGATGGCTCGAGAATTTCTTTGCCAAACCCAAGGTCAAGGACGACGACGTGCATGTGCTGATGATGCTGGCCATGTGCGCGACTTACGACCCCGACTTGCGCGCCCCCATGGGGATTCGACTCCCCGTCGACCCGGAAACCTGCGAGATCATCCCGGAGCGCTGGGCCAATTGGGTGAGATGGGACCCGCTGACGCTGGTGGAGGCCCATCACGCGGGTCTGAAAAAGTTAAAGGCGCTCTTCATCGATTGCGGCGACGTCGACCAGTACAATTTGGTCTATGGCGCGCGCCGCATGCACCGGGCGCTTAAACGCCATGGCGTTGCTCACATTTATGAAGAATTTCCCGATGACCACAGCGGAATCGATTACCGCATGGATCGCAGCCTGCCGATCCTCGCCAAGGCGTTGGTTATATAGGCGAAAGTCCGCCGCCACTTCAGTTTTGATTAACAAATTCTGAAAGGTTCAGTAACCAATTTCCCCTAGTTTTATCCTATGGGGACAAGGATCTTTCGATGCGTCGGGGCGCTGCTGTTCGCTGTTTGCGGACCTGCGGCTGCCGCAACATTCACGGTCGAGGTCAATGATCAAGACGGCCGGCCGGTGGCCAACGCCGTCGTTGTCCTCATGCCTGACTCAAAAGCCTCAATGCCAGTGGCCGTGACGCGCCTTGCCGCCGAGAAAACCATCGATCAACGCAGCGAAACGTTCATTCCACTCGTCACGATTGTGCCGAAAGGCGGACATGTCGTCTTTGCCAACAACGATCAGACGACGCATCAGGTTTATTCCTTTTCGGCCGTCAAGCAATTCGAGATTACCCTCGCGCGCGGCGAAAAATCGCCCCCCATCGCGTTCGATAACCCCGGCGTGGCCGCGCTCGGTTGCAACATTCACGACCACATGATCGCCTATGCCTTCGTGGCCGAGAGCCCGTGGGCCGTGCTCACGGGCTCCGACGGACGCGGCACCATAGCAGAGGTTCCGCCCGGCAATTACGAGGCGCAAGTCTGGCATCCCAAACTGCCGCCGGGGCGCGCGATACCCAACCTCAAAGCCTCGGTTTCCGGGGACACAACGCGCCTAACCGCAAACATCAAACTGTTGTCCGTGTCGACGATGTCGCACGGACACGGCGGCAGCTACTGAGGCGGCGCGATGAGCTTTCGCAACCGCCTCGCGCTCTTCTTAATCGCCACGCTGATCTGCGTGCAAGCGCTGACGGCGCTCTTCACCTACGACATCATTCGCAGCAACCTCGTCGAACAGGGAAAGCGGCAGCTTAAGGCAACCGCGTCGGTCTTCATGCGTCAGCTCAACGTGCTCTCCGAGCGCGTGAGCGACGACGTGGAGGTCCTTTCCCTCGATTATGCCTTGCGCAAGGCGGTCGCCGAACAGGACCGGGGCACGATGCTTTCGGCCCTTCGCAATCACGGAAATCGGATCGGCGCCACGCGCATGATGTTGGTAGGGCTGGACGGCAACATCACGACCGATACCACGAAAGAAGATGCGGTCGGGACTGCGTTTCCGTTTTCGGATCTGATCGAGACCGCCAGCTCGAAGAATCAAGGTACCTCGCTCGCGGTGTTGGACGGGAGCATCTATTGGATCGTCGTGGTGCCCGTGCGTGCTCCCGACCCGATCGCCTTTATTGCCGCCGGTGTGCCGATCAATGATGCCCTCCTGCAGAAACTCGCCGGGCTTTCGTCCTTTCCTCAGTCGGTCGCTCTTGCGACACCCAACGCGGACGGCAAATGGACCGTGGCTTCCAAGACCGCCGGCTATTCGCCTACGATTCGGATAACATCGCTCGCGCTTCTCACGTCGCCCGATTCGATCATCGCGACGGACCAGCAGAACGAGCATTTGGCGATGATGGCGCGGCTGACGACCACCGCGACAAGCCGACCGGTCGTCGCCATTCTCGATTACCCCTTGGAAGAGGCGTTAAGTACATATCGCGCCGTAATCACGCCGATGCTTCTGGTGCTGGCGGCCGCTCTTTGCATCGCGCTCGTCGGCGCCATGCTGATCGCGAGCGGCGTATCGCGTCCCTTAGAGATGCTCGCATTTGCCGCGCGGCGTATTGCCAAAGGCGATTACACGCCCCTTCCCTCGCCCCGGCGCCGCGACGAAATCGGCGAACTCTCCGAAGCCCTCAACAACATGACCCAATCCATCGCCGAGCGCGAAACGGCGCTCAAGGGAGCCGTGGCCTCGCTGGAACTCGCGCGCAATGAGGCGGTGAAGGCAAGCGAAGCCAAATCGCAATTCCTCTCGAATATGAGCCATGAACTCCGCACGCCGTTGAACGCCATCATCGGCTTCTCGGAGATGATCCAACGCCAGCTGCTTGGCCCCATCGGAGTTCAGCGCTACATCGAATATGCCGGCCACGTCTACGAGAGCGGCGTGCATTTGCTGGTCCAGGTCAAGGAGATGCTCGACCTGTCCGAGGCAGAATCGGGCCAGCTCGTCATTTCTCGCCGGCACCTGAAACCGGGGGGCCTGCTGTCGGCAAGCCTGGAAGAACTCCGCCCCGTCGCGGCCAAGGCGGCGGTGGAACTCGAAGTCGTGGGTGACTTGGCTTCCTGGCCCGCCATAGACGGCGATGCGGAGAAACTGCAGCAGAGCCTGACCAACATCATTCACAACGCCATCAAATTCACGCCTGCGCATGGAATCGTGACGATTACCGGCGATACGGCCGGCGATGTCTTGAGGATTACCGTCACCGACACGGGAATCGGCATCCGTCCGGAAGATCTGCCTTTGGTGGTGCGTCCATTCCATCGCAGGAAGCCGGCCTTCGATGCGGCCCATCAGGGCGTGGGACTCGGTCTTCCTTTCGCGAAAACAATATTCGAATTGCACGGCGGCAATCTCGCCATCCACAGCACCCAAGGCGTTGGCACCACGGTCACGATTGAGCTGCCACTGGCCGTGGATGCAGCCTTGCACGACGCGGCGTGAAGACCATGCGCAAACTTCTGACGGCTCTGTTTCTCCTCGGTTTCCCTTCGCCCGCGCTGGCGGTCGATTTTCATTTCGACGGTTATGCCGATCTGCGGCTGATCGTGCCGTCCAATCAAGAATCCTGGCAGGACGGCATGTTGGGAAAGCTGCGCTACGGCGCGGAGGACAACAAACCCGAAGCGCGGCTCGCTGAAGCGGTCGGTCAGGCGGTCGCTCTGATCACCCCCGAATTGATGGCCTTAGCCGTTGTCCGCATCGAGCCTGAGCAACGAACCTTCTTCGACTTTCTGGAAGCCTATGTGCGCTATCGCCCGGTATCGACCACAGCTTGGCGCTGGTCCGTCAAAGCAGGGGCATTCTTTCCACCGGTTTCGCTGGAAAACACCGAGCTCGGCTGGACCAGCCCGTGGACGTTGACGCCATCGGCCATCAACACCTGGGTCGGCGAAGAACTTCGCATCATCGGCACAGAGGGAATGCTGGAGTGGCGCAGCGAGGCGCGCACGCTCGCATTCATGGCATCGATTTTCGGCTGGAACGACCCTGCGGGCATTCTGGTCGCCGACCGCGGTTGGGCGCTACACGACCGGGTGACCGGCCTGATCGACCGGCCGCGGGAACCCGATGCGATCGCCTATGTGACGCACCAGCCCGAACCGCTCTACACCTATGAGGTCCTGGAGATCGACGGCCGGCCGGGCTGGTATGCCGCTGCATCTTGGGACGAAACCAGCCTCGGCAAGCTCAATGTCATCTATTACAACAACGAGGCCAATCCGAGCGCCGTCCGCAAGCAGATCGCGTGGCGCACCGACTTCTGGAACGTCGGGGCGAGCACCCAGATCGGCAATGTCACGCTTCTGGCCCAGGCTTTGACCGGTGAGACACTGATCGTGCCGAGCAAGTTCTTCTTCAGCGACACGCGGTTCGAATCCGCCTATCTCCTGGCCGGCTGGAATATCAGCGAGAATTGGCGCGTCGCGGCTCGCGCCGACATATTCTCGACCCATGAAAAGCGCCCCTTCCCGGCCGGAAATCTCAGCGAGCACGGCAACGCCCTGACCGCCGCGGTAGATTATTTGCCGTATGATTGGCTGCGTCTAACCGCGGAAGCCATTCGCGTCGACAGCACCCGCAATCAGCGGACGGTCGAAAAATTAAATCCGCATGCCGTCGAAAACCAACTCCAGCTCAGCGCGCGTTTCTACCTGCCTTAGAAAAGCGGCTCGCCTTTCACCCCCTCGACGCTATAAACGGCATATTCATCGATCGTGGCGCCATTTCGGTATCGCGCGATATGCGCAAGCGGCGTTACGCGTGCAAAGCGCATTGCCAGCAGGGACGATTGGTCATTGCGCATCTCGGTCACGTAAAGCATCGGCCCGGTGAAGAGACTCGGCGCCGGGGGCGGTTCGTTCAGATAACGGAAACGCTCATTGATCTGAATGACGGGCGAATGGCTGGGCATGTAGAAGGATAACCACCCCGTCATTGCATAGCTCGTCGTCAGAATGGCATCGGCACGCACACGCTCGCGAAGGGATTCGATATCGTCCACCACGCGATTCATGCCGACGGCCAGCAGGCGCGAGACAGGATCGCGAACCCGCGGAACGACACCCCACAATGCCTGCGCGTAGATAAGAGCCAGCATGAAAGCCGCCAAAGGAACGGCAAACCGCCGTGAGAAGCGCAGAGCAGCTGACCCTTGGCTTTCGGCGAGCTGCACGCACGCCATGGATGCCGCGATTGCAAGGACCGGATAAAGGAACGACGGCCAATTGCCCTGCACCCGATCGTGCAAGGAATGCCAGAGAAAGTAGATTGTCGCCGGCGCAATCATCCCAACAAGCAACGCACGCGCGGACTGCATGGCATCGCGTGAGCGCAAGACCATGACAATTCCGGCGACGCCGAGAATGCCGATGAACGGCGTCGCCAGCGCCACTTGTCCGGCAAGGAATTCACCGAGATAGCGCAGAGTGAAGCCTCCCCCCTCCACGCGGCCAAACTGCAAGGCAAAGGAAATCCAGCCATGGTCCGCATTCCACAGGACCACGGGCAAGAACATCAGAAGTGCGATCATCCCACCGAGATACGGCCAAAACGATACAAACCAGTGCCGCTCTTTAGGGACAAGGGCGAGCCAGGTCAGAACACCAGCCCCAAGAAAGAATGCGGTGAATTTCGACAGAAGCGCGAAGCCGGCGGCGATGCCCACGGCTATCCACCACACCCCACGTCCCGTATCTGCGATTTTGGCAAGCGCCAGCATCATCCATGCAGCCGCCGCGATCTGTGGAGCGTCCGGGGTAGCAACCAGAGACTCCACGCCGATCATAGGCATGAGATTGAAGATCAGCGCCGCGAGGGCGCCGGCATATTCGTGCTTCAGAAGAATTGCGCCCGCACGCCATACCGCCCAACTGGCCGTGGCCGAGAGCAGCCATGGCAGGAAGCGCACGCCGATGCTTGTGTCGCCGAACAACGCGGTGCCGCCACGGATGAGAAATGCAATGAGCGGTGGATGATCGTAATAGCCCGGCGCAAGATGCCTGGACCAAAGCCAATAATAGGCTTCGTCGTAAGATAGGGGCGTCGAGGTCGCGACCACCCCGCGCAGGACAATGACGGCCAGAACGGCGACGCAAATGAACTGTGTGCGCCGGCCGCTGTGGGTCAGATTCACTTCACGCGCCAAACCAGGAGCGTAGCCATCGAATAGTTCCAAACCGCCCCCATCACGGCCCCGGCAGCGCCTGCGAGCCACCACACGGGCTGATGCGCATAAAGCCAGGACGCCATCCCGACATTGGTAAGCGCACCCACCGCGCTGATCGCATAGAAGCCGAGAAGCCCCTTAAGGAACCCGAGGCCCGAGAGCCGCCGGTCGCGATAGGTCAATCTGTTGTTGAGCAGGAAGTTTCCGGTCATCGCCACGAAGGTCGCGGTTGCCTGCGCTTCCGGGAAGGCGATTCCGAATGCGACAAGGGCGGTACGCAGGATAACAAGATGCACGCCAAGACCGATTGTTCCAACCAGCGCGAAGGAGAGGAACCGCGGCGTCACCACACCACCGGTCAGCTTGGCGAGCAACAGACCGAGGAAATCAAGGCCGACCTGCGCGTCGAGTTTCGATTCTCCATGGCTGCGCGCGGCAAAAACAAAGGGCTCTTCGACAATCCGCAGGCCGCCTTTGGCGGTAATCACGATATCGAGGAGAATTTTGAACCCTTGCGTGGAGAGAGACCGGGCCAGCGGATCGAAGCGGTCACGCCGCATCATGAAGAAGCCGCTCATCGGGTCGCTCAGTTCCACGCCGGTCAAGCGGCGTGCAAGGGAGGTCGCAAAACGGCTGATCGCACCGCGGCTTTTGGAAAAGACGGCCGAACTGCCGCCCTCCACATAGCGGCTGCCCACCACCATGTCGCCCTCTCCGCTCTTGAGCAACGCGAACATCCGTGGCAGCAGCTTCTCGTCATGCTGAAGGTCCGCATCCATAACCGCCACGAAAGGGGCGCTGGAGGACAACATGCCTTCGATACAGGCGCCGGCAAGGCCGCGACGGCTCACGCGTCTGAGGCAGCGCACCCGGGGATCTTCAGTGGCGATTTTTTTTACCGCATCGGCCGTGCCATCTGGCGAATCGTCGTCGACGAATATCGCCTCCCAGGCGATTCCAGACAAAGCCGCGTCGAGCCGTTGCACCAGGATTTCAATATTGCCGCGCTCCTTGAAGGTGGGAATGACGACCGAGAGCTCGGGGATCAGCGCGTGGTCTTGCGCGCGTGCGTGCCTGGCTTGTGGGTGTGGCAATATTTTGATCTGCGACATGAATCTGGGTACTCAACTCCGCGTTGACCCAATGGGTGTTAGCGTATGGTTGAAAACACGGCAAGCATAGTGGTCCTTGGCGGTTAACGCGTCATGACGGATAATTTCACAGAAAAATCAATATGTTATGCAGCAGATGCGCTATTGGACAATGCGTAAGCTCTACCTATCATCGTAATCATCCCAAAAGGGTATTGGGGGCGAACAGGTGAACGAGACACAAACCGGCTTCAAACCGAAAAAATCCGTTGCGCTGTCCGGCGTCGTTGCCGGCAACACTGCGCTTTCCACTGTTGGACGATCCGGCAACGATCTGCATTACCGCGGCTACGACATTCTCGACATTGCCGAACGATGTGAGTTCGAGGAGATCGCTTATCTGCTTGTCCATGAGCGGCTTCCCAACGCTGCCGAGCTCGCGGCCTATAAGGCGAAATTGCGAGCATCGCGCGGAATCCCAGCGAGCGTCAGATCCGTACTGGAGACCTTGCCGCCTTCCGCACACCCGATGGATGTCATGCGCACCGGAGCTTCGGCGCTGGGCTGCGTGGCGCCGGAGAAGGACGACCACAATGTCGCCGGCGCTCGCGACATCGCCGACCGGCTAATGGCGTGTTTCGGATCGATGCTGCTGTATTGGCACCATTTCGCCAATCATGGAAAACGCATCGACGTAGAAACCGACGATGATTCCATCGGCGGTCACATTCTACATCTGCTGCACGGCAAACGACCCGATGCCGGCTGGGTGCGGGCCATGCATACTTCGCTCATCTTGTACGCCGAGCACGAGTTCAACGCGTCGACTTTCGCAGCAAGGGTCATCGCGGGGACCGCCACGGATTTCTATTCCGCCATCGTCGGAGCGATTGGCGCATTGCGCGGCAACAAGCATGGCGGCGCCAATGAATTCGCCTTCGAGGTGCAGAGCCGCTACGCCACGCCAGACGAAGCGGAAACGGACATCAGAAAGCGCGTCGCCGCAAAAGAAATCGTGATCGGATTCGGCCATCCGGTCTACACGATTGCCGATCCCCGCAACAAGATCATCAAGGAGGTCGCGCGACGCGTCTCGCGGGATGCCGGATCGATGACCCTGTTCGACGTCGCCGAACGAATCGAAACAGTGATGTGGGACACCAAGCGAATGTTCGCCAATCTCGATTGGTACAGCGCGATTTCCTACCATGTGATGGGTTGGCCAACCGCAATGTTCACGCCGCTCTTCGTGATTGCGCGCACCGCAGGCTGGAGCGCGCACATCATCGAGCAGCGTCTCGACAACAAGATTATCCGGCCCTCGGCGAATTACACCGGGCCCGAAAACCGGCCCTTCGTGCCGCTCGCCGAACGCGGTTGAACGATGGGATCGCATTTCGACGCCATGCGTCCGAAGCCCGACCAGGTTCTGGTCGACATCGCGGACTACGTGCTGGATCACGGAATCGACAGCACGCTTGCCTATGAGACGGCACGAAATTGCCTGATCGACACGCTGGGATGCGGCCTGGAGGCACTGGATTATCCGGCCTGCACCAAATTGCTGGGGCCCATCGTTCCCGGCGTGGTGGTTGCCGAAGGAGCCCGGGTTCCGGGGACGTCCTACGAGCTCGACCCGGTCCAGGCTGCGTTCAACATCGGGACCATGGTCCGTTGGCTGGATTTCAACGACACGTGGCTGGCGGCCGAATGGGGGCATCCGTCCGACAATCTCGGCGGCATTCTCGCGGTCGCCGATTGGCTTTCCCGCAATGCCGCCGCAGAGGC
>DASQIQ010000243.1:0-3906 GCA_035631495.1 Micropepsaceae bacterium | reverse complement strand
GCCATCATTGGGCACGACCAGGGCATTCTCGGCTGTCGCGGGCTCCACGCGCCGGTAGCGCTGGACGGCGTCCCAGGGCGTGGTGAAAGCGCCCGGATCTTCGACATGGACATTCACTTCCAGCGTCTTGCCGCCGTCGATCAAATGGAAGCGCTCGACCACATGCAGTTTCTCGGTGTGCGGGGTAAGGAATCCGTCGACATAGGTTTTGTCGTTCAGGCCGACCGTGTCGACCCAGAGACTGTCGCCCTCGTAATGGCCGATCGAATCTCCGTACCAGGACGGTTTCACATTCTTCGAATGCGGCACGTTCATATAGATGTGACGGATCTCCGGTCCGCCCTGGTTGATGACCACGATCTCTTGCGGCCTCTCGTAGAAATAGAACGGCTCGACCAGGGAATAGGCGTCGAAGCCGGGCACGCCGACCGGCCAACAGCGTTCGCGCGCGCGATAGGGAATCTTGCCCGCCAGCACCTCGTCATTCGCCTTCTTCATCGATGGCTTCAACCATTCCTGCAGGATCGGATTGGAAAGATCGGCCACGCGATAAGTCGATTGCGGGCCGAAATTGTTGGGCACATAGGGGTGGGCCTTGTCGAAGGTGACGGGCCCCGGTCCGCCGCCCGGAGCAGGAAGCAGATCGTCCACGCCGAAGGCATGGTCCAGCACCCAGCCCGTATTCGGCGTATAGGCGAAAATGGGGACGCGCGGCTTTGCGCCGTCCGCGGCCAAGGCACCACCCGCCGCCGAGAGCGCGCATATCGCCAGACACGTCGAACCGAATTTGAACATCGAAAATCTCCTCAGAAATCGGGCGTGGAAGCCTGTGGTATCGGAAGGGCGTCGTTGCCGAAATAGGAATTGTTGTTCTCCGCGCAGCTCGATTCCAGCATGGGGCCGGCGAGACCCGCCGAGGTTGTGCCATCATTGGGCACGACCAGGGCATTCTCGGCTGTCGCGGGCTCCACGCGCCGGTAGCGCTGGACCGCGTCCCAGGGCGTGGTGAAGGCACCTGGATCTTCGACATGGACATTCACTTCCAGTGTCTTGCCGCCGTCGATCAGGTGAAAGCGCTCGACCACATGCAGTCTCTCGGTATGCGGGGTAAGGAATCCGTCGACATAGGTCTTGGCGTTCAGGCCGACCGTGTCGACCCAGAGACTGTCGCCCTCGTAATGGCCGATCGAATCTCCGTACCAGGACGGTTTCGTGGGTTGCGCATGCGGCACGTCGAGATAGATATGGCGGACCTGATGGTCGCCCTGCCATGTCATGAGAACGTCTCTCGCGCCCTGGACGATATAGAGGGGTTGCACGCCATAGAGCAGGAAGCCAGGAACGCCGCGCGGCCAGCAGCTTTGCTGTGGGCCGAAACCGGGCTTGCCGGCCAGCACATCCGCGTTGCGCTTGCGCAATTGTTCGCGCACCCAGGGTTGAAGAATCGGATTGGAGAGGTCGGCGACGGGAAAGGTCGGTTGCTTGCCGGTCCTGCGGTAATCATCGTTGGAGATGGTCGGATGAGCCGGATCGCTGACCACGGGACCCGGCCCGCGCAAAGGCGGCTTGAACTCCGCCTCCCCGATGCGAATCCAGCTGACACTGCCGCTAGGCGCGAAATCGGGGCGAGCGGACGCCGCCCCGGCGGGGGCGCCCCTTGCCGGTACTTCAATCCCGCCGATGATAATTGTGGGGATCGCTGAGGCCGAATTCGCGGATGAAGCGGCTGAGATCAGCACGGCTATTCCGCAAACCTGGATGGCAAATCTGAACATCGTACCCTTCGCCAGGACGGCCTATCCGCCCATCGTGACAGCATAATACCGCCGGCCGCCTCCGCACAGCGTCGGAATTGCCGTGAAGGCGCGAATTTGCGGCCCGTGCGCGATGCCGTTCCGCGCAGGAACTTAGCCCGATTGGCGGTATAGTCGCCAATCGCTATCGGCCGACTGCCGACAGGAACGTCCGACGAAAGGAGTTCATCATGGAATCGATCATTTCCAATCTCATATCCCGCTTCGAGAAAGGCTCGCTGAGCCGTCGAGACTTGGTCTCCGGTCTCGCTCTGTTGGCAGCCGCCGGCGGAACGGCCGCCGCCGCTCCAGATGAGATCGCGTTCAACGATGCGAATATCGACCACGTCAGCATTCGTGTCATGGACTTGCAACGTTCCATCGCGTTTTATCAAAAGATGTTTGGGTTCTCCGTGGTGAGCCGGGCCGATCCGGAGATCGTTCGCCTCGGCAACGGCAAGACGGTGCTGGTCTCCCTCAACCGTGGAGGCCCGCCCGGAACGATCGATCACTTCGCGATCGGGACACCGCGTTTCAACAATGAATCCGGGGCACGCTATGTCACGCAGCGTGGTGCGACTCCGTTACAGGGCGACTATGCCGGCTTCCATATCAAGGATCCCGACGGTATCAACGTGCAAATTTCGCAGCGGTGACGGATAGCGTCCGCCATCCTGCTGATTTCCGATCAAGACGCGAGAATATTGCGCGTGCGGACGTGCGCGGCGATCACCAGAAACAGGAGTACGCCGGCAACACCGAGGACAGCATCGATCACCAACATCGTGCCCGAGCCCCAACGGGTCTGAGCCCATCCCTCGATCACCGTCATATAGGCAGTGGGCATATTCGCCAGGGAGGCGAACAGATTGTATTTCGTGGCTGCGGCACCCGCGCCGATCGCTTCGAGCGTCACCGATGAGAATCCTGCATAGATGAAGCCGTTGATGAACGCGTAGATACAGGTGAAGACGACAAACATCGATGGCGTGCGGGGCGCTAAGGCCATGAAGAGGGCGCATAGCCCAAGCGCTACTCCAAAGAGGCAATAGGCCATCTTGCGATCCATGAGATCGCACAGCCGGCCGCCGATCAGACACCCAACCATCGAGATCACGCCGCCGAGGACGCCATTCACGAGCGCGACTGTGTCAGCCGTCGCATGCCAGCCGCTCGCGATAGCAGCCCACAAATTCGAAGCGGCTCCAGAGCCGGCTGGCAGAAACAAGAGAACAAGCGCGAGAAAGCCTAGCCCGGAGCGCGCAACCTGCCATACGTCGCGGCCAACATTTACGAAGCTGGGAATTAAGCGCGGGGCGCGATGATTGTGCGGTGGCTCCGACAGGAACAACAAAGCTGTGCAACAGGCGATGCAAGTGAGTCCGAGCGCTGCGCCCGCGGTCCAACTGGCGTAATGCTCCGTGAGCCAAAGCGCTGCGCCACCACCCAGGCCCGCTCCGCCGACATTGCCCGCTTGTGACCAGCCCGCGGCACGTCCCATCTGACTGCGCGGCGTTGTGTGCGCCATCAAGCTTTCGGCAGACATCCCCATAAACGTCCCCGTAATGTTGAACATGAAGACGAGAACAGCAAGGAGCGGCAATTCATTTGCACGCAGCGGCACGCCGGCAGTGGCAAGAAGGCACAGCCCCGTCGTGACCGCGGACGCGAGATACCAGCGTTTGTTGGTGAATGTCGTGTCCACAACCGGCGCCCACAACACTTTCCATGTGTGCGGGAACAGCCCGAGTGCAACCAGTGCCGCGACCTCCCCGACGCTTACGCCCGCTCGCGTTAGCCCGTAAGCCAGTGCCACGCTGACGTAACCAAAGAGCGCCCCGAACGGCAGGAAGAGAATGAGGAAAGCGACAGGATGCGAAGGGCGGGCCGGCTTACTTTCCACGATCACGCGCGAAATCCTCAGAATGAAACTGGCAGCAATTGGCTATGTCTTCGTTATTTTCGCAAAATGCCGGCGCATACGATCCGAATCTGCCGCGACCCCGTGGAAAAGACGAAAGGCCTCCACAGCCTGATAGACGGCCATGTCCCCGCCGCCCATTGTACGGCATCCTGCTTCGCGCGCGGCGCGTAGCAATGGCGTGTCCAATGG
>DASQIQ010000242.1:0-2555 GCA_035631495.1 Micropepsaceae bacterium | reverse complement strand
ATGGGCTATTCGATGGGCGCCCAGCTGGCGATCCGGCTGATGCATGATGCGCCGGGCCGCGTGCGGCGGGCCGTGCTGGGCGGGTTGGGCGAGAATTATTTCCGTTTCTCCAAAGAGCGCGCGGATATCATCGCGCGTGGTCTTCTGGCCAAGGACCCGGCGAAAATCTCCGATTCCATGGCGAAGGAGTTTCGCGTCTTTTGCGAAAAGGCGGGCGACGACCTTTTGGCCATGGCTGCCTGCATACGCCGGCCCCGCCAGATCTTCTCGGCCGAGGAGTTGCACGCCTTCCCGCAGCCGGTCCTCGTGGCGTGCGGAGCCGAAGACAATCTCATCGCTTCGCCCGAGCCGCTGGCACGGGCCTTTCGCGACGGCCGCCTGGTCATCATCCCCAAACGCAACCATCATTCGACCGTAGGGGATCGTGGCTATAAGGACGCGGTCGTCGCATTTCTTGCAAGCTGAGGAGAGAATTGCTGGCCATGGCAGATTCCGCATTCGATTGGGCTGATCCATTTCTCCTCGAGCAGGAGCTTTCGGAACATGAGCGCATGGTGCGGGACAATGCGCGGCGCTTCTGCCAAGCCAAGCTCATCCCCCGCGTGCGCGATGATTTCCGCCATGAGCGTTTCGACCGCGGCGTGATGGCGGCGATGGGCGAGATGGGCTTTCTTGGCGCGACCCTTCCCGAAGAAGAGGGTGGGGCGGGATTGAACAACGTCGCCTATGGGTTGATCGCGCGCGAGGTCGAACGAGTCGATTCCGGTTACCGTTCCATTCTCAGCGTGCAGAGCGCGCTGGTTATGTACCCCATCCACGCCTATGGCAGCCCGGAGCAGAAGCGGAAATTCCTTCCCAAGCTGGCGCGCGGCGAGCTGATCGGCTGCTTCGGGCTGACCGAGCCCGATCACGGATCGGACCCGGGCTCGATGACCACGCGGGCGGCCAAAGCGCCGGGCGGCTTTCGCCTGAATGGCGCGAAGACCTGGATCACCAATTCGCCTTATGCCGATGTCGCGGTGGTGTGGGCCAAGGCCGAGGACGACCGCATTCGCGGATTTCTGGTGGAACGCGGGACGAAGGGTTTTTCCACGCCCAAGATCGAGGGCAAGTTTTCGCTGCGCGCCTCGCCGACCGGCGAGATTGTGCTCGAGGATTGCTTCGTTCCCGAAGAGAACATGCTTCCCAATGTGCGAGGACTCGCAGGACCCTTTGGATGTCTCAACAAGGCGCGCTTCGGGATCGTGTGGGGCGCCATGGGCGCGGCCGAGTTCTGCTGGCATGCGGCGCGGCAATACAGCCTCGACCGCAGCCAATTCGGCAGGCCCCTGGCTGCCAATCAGCTGGTCCAGAAAAAGCTCGCCGACATGCAGACCGAGATCGCGCTGGGGCTGTTAGGGGCGTTGCGCCTCGGACGAATGCTGGATCAAGGCAAGGCGGCGCCGGAAATCATTTCGCTGATGAAGCGCAACAATTGCGGCAAGGCGCTCGATATTGCACGGGTCGCTCGCGACATGCATGGCGGCAATGGCATCGCGGATGAATACAACGTCATCCGGCACGTGTTGAACCTCGAAGCGGTCAACACCTACGAAGGAACGCATGACATCCATGCGCTCGTCCTTGGCCGCGCGCAGACCGGCATACAGGCTTTCAGCTAGATTCCCTGCCCCCTTGAGGGGGAAGGTGGCCCGGAGGGCCGGAAGGGGGGTGCTGTAAGGCAGCGACAATTGCTGACTATTGGCTCTGCCGGAACGCCAAATATCCCGCCCAGCCGAACGCAAGGGCCATCAGCACGGCGGCAAAGCCGTAAGCGAACGACGCCTGGTAGGCATAATTGTAGACCTGCCGCTCGAACCCGCTCTTGTCGATGAAAAGCGGCGAGGATTGCGCACTCACGATCGTGCCGTTCTGGAAGAGATAAACCTCGGCGCGGTATTCGCCCGGCGGAACGGAAGCGGGGACCTGGATACGGGCACGAAAGAGGGTGCGACTCAGGAATTCGATGCCGGTGGGGCTCTCCCAATAAAGATGCTCCCGCTTGCGGTCCCTAATCGCGGCGGCGCGAAATGCGGCGGCTTCGTCGGGACCGATATTGCCCTTCGTGGTCGCTTCCAAATTGGCGGTGCCGAGATGGAAGCGCGTCACCGTCGCGGGCGAGGCGATGTCGTCCAGGGGGCGCGTGCTGGAAAGGAAATAATAGCCCGGGAGTCCGAGCAGCTCGACCTGCTCCCGGTTGACCCAAATGCCAAAGATCCGCTTCTTGCGCCGCACGGTCATATCCAGCTGCGGACCCCGGATGACGATTAGAAGATCCCGATCCTTCGCCGGGCCTGCCTCTTCGGACGGCTCGATCGCCCCGAACATCACGATGTCGGTGCCGGTGAAGTTTGAGGTGATCTGGATGAGATCGGTGGAGAGTCCCGAAACGAGATCGTCAGCGCTTGCCGGGGTCCGGGCGAGGAGCGCGGCGACCAAAGCTATCCAATAAAGCGGTGTTCCCCTCAACCTCATGGCGTGCCCGCCACGATCGAATAGATGTCGCCGGGCGTGGT
>DASQIQ010000241.1:0-5828 GCA_035631495.1 Micropepsaceae bacterium | reverse complement strand
GAAGCAATTGTTGGGAATGCCGGTGTCCGATTATATACCGGCCTTGGGCCTTCTCGTCCTGACCATCCTCTACCTCGCCACGGCCTACAATTACGCTCCCGACGCGCGCGCCGTTCCGGCCGGTGTTGCCTGGGTGATGCTGGTGCTGGTCATCCTCGATCTGATTTCGCGCACGCGCACCAAAGCCGGAACCGTGTTGATGCATTGGCTCAATCCGGCAGGTGACGCCGACAAGATGGCGGAGCACAAGCGCTACCCGGCGCTGAAACAGATCGGCGCGGTGCTGTGGGTTGCCGGTTTCGCGGCCGCCATGGTGCTCGTCGGGATACTCTACGCGGTCCCGCTCTATGTTTTTGCCTCGCTTTATGTGCGCGGCCGGCGGCCGCTGCTGCTTGCGCTGGGGGTGAGCGCCGCCGCCACAGCGATGATCTGGCTGCTGTTCGTCGCGGTGCTGGGTTTGGAGCTTTATCCGGGCGTGTTGTTCAGTGAGTTTTGAGAGGACGGAATGAGCGAAGCGGAAGGAGGCCGGATTTTCTTCTCCAGCAAAGGGCGCACCCTCGAGGGCGAGGACGAAATCGTCATCCTCTCCGTCGGGGTGGATATCGGCTCATCGACATCGCATCTGGTGTTCTCGCGGATTGTGCTGGAGCGGCTCGACAGCCGCTATGTCGTGACGACGCGCGAGACCTTCTACGAATCCGACATTCTGCTGACGCCCTACACCGAAGAAGAAACCATCGACGCGGAAAAGCTCGGCGCCTTCATCGCCAAGCAATATGGCTTCGCCAAGGTGGAGCCGAACGAGATCGATACCGGCGCGCTGATCCTCACCGGCGTCGCCGTGCGGCGGAAGAATGCCCGCGCCATCGCCGACCTCTTCGCCGCCCAAACCGGCAAGCTCGTCGCGGTGAGCGCGGGCGACAGTTTGGAGACCGTCATGGCTGCTTATGGTTCGGGCGCGGTGCAGCGTTCGGCGCGCGACAAGGCGGTGGTGATGAATGTCGATATTGGCGGCGGCACATCGAAGATCGCGGTCTGCGCCGGCGGCAAGGTCGTCGACTTGACGGCCGTCGATGTCGGCGCGCGCCTGGTGGTCACCGATGCCGAGGGCCGTATCACACGCATGGAAGAAGCGGGGCGCCAATTCGCCGCCGAGCTCGGTCTGAAGCTCGCCATCGGCGTGACGCTGAAGCCGGAAGAGGCTCGCGCCTTGGCGGCGCGTATGGCCGAGCGGCTGTTCGATGCGATGCTCGCGAACTCTCCGAAGGTTGGAACATCTTCGTTGCTGCGGCTCGATCCGATCACGCATCGCGGCGACATCGATGAGGTGACGATCTCCGGCGGCGTCTCGGAGTTTGTTTATGGCCGCGAAAAAGGCAGCTTCGGCGATCTCGGACCGCTACTCGGACAGGAAATCCGCGCCCGCATCGAAGCCTGGGGACCGCGCCTCGAAAAACCCAATGAAGGCATTCGCGCCACGGTGATCGGCGCATCGCAATACACCACCCAGGTGAGCGGCAGCACGATCTATGTCTGGCCGCTGGAAATTCTTCCCTTGCGCAACGTGCCAGTGATCGCCCCCGACATGAGCATCGATGGCGAAGTGATCGACGCGGGTCAGATCGCGGGCTCGATCAAGGCCGTGTTGAAGCGGCTCGATCTCGCGGACGGAGAAAAACCCGTCGCGGTGTTCGCGCCCTGGCGCGGTTCGGCGACCTTCGCGCGCCTGGATGCGTTCTGCCGCGGCATCGTCGATGGCCTGGCCGACGTGCTTGCCCATGGCCATCCCATCGTGCTGGTGGGCGACGGCGATGTCGGCGGCCTGACCGGCATTCACATGCGCGAAGAGCTGGGGCTCGATTTCCCCGTCGTTTCCATCGACGGGTTGGAGCTGAAGGAATTCGACTACATCGACATCGGCGCGATATTGGATACGTCCGGCGCCGTGCCCGTGGTGATCAAGTCGCTGATCTTCCCCTCGACCGCCGCGCTGGGCAAAGCCGTCACGAAATAGAAAGAACCCCAATCGCCATGGAGCGATGCTGCCGATGCATGCGACAGTCGCACCTAGTCCGAGCCGTGTTGGGCGTTGGGCCGCACTTCGCTAACAACTGAGAAAACGATGTTCGTTGCGAGGAAGTCCAGTGTGTCGGCCACATTGGACTTCAACAGCGCGGCATCATTGGCCTGAAATTCGGATAATCTACGGGCTGCAATATTATTGACGAATCGATCGTTTGACCAAAGGATCCGACGATCAGAGACGCGCAGGAGCCGCGCGCCTGCTCTGATTCGAACAGCTATTTCGGGGTCTTTGTCGCCGACACTCGTGACGGCAACCTCCACCAAGCCAACTTCAAGCACGGTCGAGGCGTTCTTTCCCGACGGCACACCATATCGGGGAGTCGTTTGCGGATATTTCTGCCCAACGGTCCCCAGATCGAGCCACATTTCTTTCGCGTCATCCCTCGCACGTGTACGCACATGCTGTCGCAACGCGTTCTGCGACTCTGGCCCCGGTAGAACTCTGCGGACCATGGCCCTGATCTCCCTCTGATCTTTGCCAGAGAGGCCCGTCCTTTCCGCTTCGATGCCTCCGACAAGCCCCGCGACCGGAAAGAAAAGGATTCCGAGAGATGCAAACCCCCCATTGCCGGATCCAAAGAATGCGGCCCAGTCCCCTGCTGCCTTCGCCGCTCCGCTAACGAAACCCGCATCGGGTAAACTGGTGGTCGGTTCGGACGCAAACGATGCGACGCCCACAGTGCCGAGCGAAGCGCGCTCAACATCGCCAATCGGCGCCGGAGGCGATGTCGCCGCACAGGCGCAGACGCCAAGCAGCAGCGCGAATGATATCCCGACACGAATGGTCCGAGCCATATTGTCCCCCCCGCGTTGGTGCCAGGAAACAACGCCACTCTGGAAATTCAAACGCCTGCGGAATGCCAGTAATATCACCACCCGCTCAAGATTGGCATCCGGGATACGTCGGGCGCCGTGCCCGTGGTGATCAAGTCGCTGATCTTCCCCTCGACGGGCGCTCGGCAAAGCCGGTGCGAAGTAGCCACTTCGTGCGCAATGCTCGTAGCGCACGGCCTGCCGGTCTCTCCACCGAGCTTGCGCCAGTGGCGGCGTGTTTGTCGGCGGGCTGGCGCTCATTTCCCAGTTGGGTGGTTCACGATCCGACCTATAATACGAGCAACGGCTTCATCAGACTCAAAGCTTCATATCGAGTGCGTTGTCAGACCTGCTCTGTGGAGAACGCGATGTGGCGCCTATTCGGTCTCATAGCTCCGCTCTTGATTCTTTCCGGTGCGGCCGCGGCTGCGGGCGCATTCATGCCGGCGGGGCCGCCGAAATCCAATGTCTTGCAGACCACGACGCAATACACGCCTCAGATGCTGCAATGCGATTCGCCCGATCCCGATCGCGCCATCATCGGCTGCGATGCGGTGATCAATTCGAACGCTACACCGGATATAAAGAGCATTGCCTATGGCCGGCGCGGCGGGGCCTATGAACGGCGCGGAGATTATGATCGCGCAATCGCTGATCTGAATGCGGCCGTCAGGATCGATCCCAAGAGCGCGAATGCGCTCCGTGTCCGCGGCAATTATTATCGCGACCAGCACGATTTCGAACACGCGCTGGAAAACTACAATCAGGCGATCGCGGTCAATCCGAAAGACCCCGAAACGTTTACCCAGCGCGCCAACGCCTATGTGATCAATGGCAATTTCGTGAATGCGATGGCCGATTACGCACAGGCAATCGCGCTCAATCCGAAATCCGCCATGGCCTATGCCAGCCGCGGCGAAAGCCTATCGCTCTCACGGCGAAGATGATCGCGCCATCGCCGATTTCGATCAGGCGATCAAACTGGAACCGAAACTCGTGAGCGCCTTTATCCGCCGTGGCCTCGCCCAAGAGAATAAGAACGATTACACCCGCGCCATCGCGGATTTCACGCAGGCGATCAAGGTCGATCCCAAGAATGTGACCGCCTATGACGAGCGCGCTTCCGCTTACGAGCATACGGGCGCGCATGACCGCGCTCTCGCCGATATTGCGCAGGCGATCACGCTCGACCCGCAAAATCCGGGTGCACATCGCTTGCAGTGATCGCCCGAACTGCGCGGCCGCTGCCGAAAACCCTACTCAGAAATCCGGCTTTTCAGCCGTCGGAACATGCTCGAAACCTTGGTGGAGCACATCGGTGTTGTTTTCGGCACAAACTCGCTCTTCCCAGGGAACGGAGGTCCGGCGGTAGGTGAGATTCGCGGACCATTTCGTGGTGAAGACATTTGGATCATCGACCGTGACCTGGATTTGCAGGCCCCTCTTCTCACCGGGGTCAAAAGGCCAGTTTCCTTCTTTTCCTCCCGTACGGCCTGAAGTTTGCTCGTGGCGCTCTTGCGCTGACCGTGCCTCATCCGCACCGATAAGACGGTAGCGCTCGATCACATGCATGGCTTCGCTTTGCGGCGTGCCGAAACGGTCGACCACGGTATAAGGCGCGAGCTTGATACCGACGGTATCCACCACGAGCGCGTCACCGTCGTAATGGGCGACGGAATGACCCATGGGCGATGGCACCACTTTCTTAGGGTGGGCTTCGTTCATGCGCACGTGGCGGACATGATCGTCGCCTTGATAGATGAAGAGGATCTCCTTCTCCATCTGAAGCATCTCAACGCGCTGCTGCATCTGAAGCATAAAGGGCGGCGAAAAATCCGCACATTGGTTCGACGGATCGGGAAAGTCGTGACCGCTCGCCGAAATTTCGCCCCTGCGCTTTACGAGATCCGCCGCATGCGGCTTGAGGATCGGGTTCGTGTAGTCGCCGACCAGCGGTACGGGATCGCCGCCAAGGATTGGACGACTCGCATCTTCGCCGACTCGCCTCATGTTCGTTACCGGACCGGGGCCTGATGGCGGCGCTTCGAAATTGAAGGAATTGCGCGCCCAGATGCCGGTGAAGTCCGGTGCTGCTGCCGAAGCGTCGGCAAGAGCCGGAATGGCGATTGCCGTCGCGATCGGTATCATGAATTTTCGGCCCGCAATCATGGTATCCGTATCCTCAGAAATCCCGTTTGTCCGCCCTTGGAGCGATGCCTAGGGAGCAATCAAGCTCCGGAACATCGCAGAGTCCATTATACGCCACCATGTCACATACACCCAACCCTGCCCGCGATGCCCTGGCGACCAGGGATCGAGCCGGGGAGCACGCTTCATGCGGAGCAGATCGCCTCGACAGGTAGACGATCCGCTCGCCGATAGCATTGAGCCCGGCTATGCTTTGCGAACGGAAAGTCGGGGCGGTGGATGCACAAAGCGAAGCTCGTTATCCTCACATGGCTTGCGACATGCGTCGCCATCTGCGCCCTTGCTGGCGCGAAGCCGGCCTCAGGACAAATGGTGTCCCAGAGTGCTGGGCGAGCATCCGGTACGCACAATTCACCACCAGCTCCAGACTTCTCGGGCGTATGGCATCGTTGGTTTCGTCCAGGCTTGGGGCCGCCAGCTTCCGGTCCCGGCCCAGTGACGAACAGGGCGCAGTTCAATGGTGTGAGTGACTACAACCAGCTTGTCGGCGACTACACCAATCCGATCTTGAAGCCTGAAGCGGCCGAAATTGTGAAGAAGCATGGCGAATTGTCGTTAAGCGGCGTTACCTATCCAACTCCGAGCAACCAGTGCTGGCCTAGCGGCGTCCCTTACGTCTTTTGGAATTTCGGAATGCAAATGCTGCAGCAGCCGAACAAGATCACGATCCTCTACCTCCACGATCAGGAGGTCCGGCAAGTGCGCATGAACCAGGCTCATCC
>DASQIQ010000240.1:0-9302 GCA_035631495.1 Micropepsaceae bacterium | reverse complement strand
TGCCGATGCGCGCCTGCCGCTGGTCGAGAAGACCTTGCTCGACAAACAGCCCGTCGAGCCCGATCTCGAACAGCTGAAGCTCGAATTCTGGTTCACCAAATTGCGCGAGGAGATGACGGCGGACGCGCCCGAAACGTCGTTAGTTCTGGGCAAGGATTCGCCCGAGAACCTGTCGCGTGCGCTTACGGCCTCCAAACTCGCCGCCCCCGCATTGCGCAAGCAATTGTGGGAAGGCGGTCTCGCCGCGGTCCGCGCCTCGAACGATCCCATGATCCGCTTCGTGCTGAAACTCGATGATGCCGCGCGCAGCGTGCGCAAGGCCTTTGAAGAGCGCGTCGAGGGACCGATGGACCGCGCCTCCGAGCGCATCGCCAAAGCGCGTTTCGCGGCTTACGGCACCAGCGTCTATCCCGACGCGACGTTCTCCTTGCGCCTGTCCTATGGGAAGATCGCGGGCTGGACCGAACCCGGCCGTGCGATTCCGCCGTTTACCAATTTCGGCGGGCTCTATGCGCGCGCCACGGGTCAGCCGCCGTTCCAGCTCGCGCCGCGTTGGGTCGAGGCCAAGGGCAAGGTCGACGACAAGACCGTGTTCAATATCTCCTCGGACAACGACATTATCGGCGGCAATTCCGGCTCGCCCCTAATCAATGCCAAGGGCGAGGTGATCGGCGCCATTTTCGACGGCAATATCCATTCGCTGGGCGGCGAATATTTCTTCGACCCGAAGCTGAACCGCACGGTTTCGGTCTCGACCGCGGCCATGACCGAGGCGCTCATCAAGGTCTATGGGCGCAATGCGCTTGTCGCCGAACTCACCGCGCCCTGATAGAGTGCGCGCCGCTTCCAGGGGGATATTCAAGAGTATGAGTGTAATGAGAAAACGGCTTCCGGCAGCCTGGCTTACCGCGCTCTGTGCCGTCCTCGCATGGCCGGCGGCTGCGCAGCAAAATGCGCGCATCGCCTATCCCCAGAAGGTCGTGACCCTAGTCACCCATTCGAGCCCGGGCGCCGGCAGCGACGTGGTTCTACGCGAGATGGTGAAATATCTGCAGCGCTACGTCAACGCGACCTTCATCGTGGAAAATGACGAGGGAGGTTCAGGCGCCAAGGCGCTCTCGCGGGTTGCGGCGGCCAAGCCCGATGGCAGCATGTTCTATGCCACGACCCCGACCTTCATCCTGACCTCGCTCCTGAGCAAGCCCACCAGCACCTATCGCGATCTCGAACCGGTGGTGAATTTTTTCACCGATTCGGAAGTGATCTACACCCGCGCCGACGGGCCGTACAAAACGCTCAAGGATGTGCTGGATCACGCGAAAGCGGCCCGCGGCCGCTGGGGCGCCGCCAATCCGGCATCTTTGGAGCGCCAGGCGGCGGAGCAATTGAAGACGGCAGCGAAAGTGAATGCCGCCGTGGTCTCGCATGAAGGCGGCGGCGATCTGATGATTAATGTGCTGAACGGCACGCTCGATATGGGGGTCGGCGAGATCGAGGAGATTCGTGCCCAGCTCGAAGGGCACAAGGTTCGCCTGCTCGCCACGTTCAACGAGAAGCGGATGACGAATTTCCCCGACGTGCCCACCGTGGAAGAACTCGGCTACAACGTAACGGTCAAGAAGTTCCGCGGGATAGCCGGTCCGAAAGGGTTGCCGCCCGCCATAATCAAGATCTGGGACGACGTGGCGCAGAAAATCCTTGCCGATCCGGAATTCAAGAAGAGCTATGGCGAGGAAAGCCTCATCCCGAATTTCATAGCCCACGACCAATATGGTCCGTTCATTACGAAATTCGCCGCCGATACCGGAAACTTCCTGAAATCCACCGGCGTCATTCGGTGATGCGCCGGGATCTGGTCTGCAGCGCAGTCCTGCTGTGCATCGCCGCGCTTTACTATTTGGCGGCGACGGGCATTCAAGTCAGCACGCTCGAAGACGAGATTGGGCCGCGCGGCCTTCCCACGGTGCTTGCGGCGCTTCTGGCCATGGTGGCGATCGTCATCGGGGTGCGCGCGCTCATCGCCGCGCCGGCGGGCGTTGGGGCTGCGAAGGAAGCCGAAGCACACTGGCTGCGTTCCCTCGGCATGCTCGCGATCGGTGCGCTCTATATTCCGGTCGCAACCGTGCTCGGCTATTGGCCGGCACTCGCGCTGCTGCTTGTTGCCGTGCCGCTTTACGAGCGCATGAAACCCTCATGGCGCATGTTCGCGGTCGCCGCGGGCGGCGCTACGTTCTTCTGGCTGCTGTTTGACGTCGTGCTCGGCGTTCGCCAGCCCGAAGGCATGATCTTCTAAGGATTGAACGCAGCATGGATCAGTTCACGCATGCGCTGACGATGCTCGTCACGACACCCGTCGTGCCGGCGGCGATTGGCGGCCTGATCTGGGGCATGCTCGGAGGCGCCATGCCGGGCCTTTCCGCCTCCATCACCATGGCGCTGCTGCTGCCCTTCACCTACACGCTGGCGCCGATGCCGGCGATCGTCATGCTCGCCACCTGTTATATCGGCGCGGAATATGGCGGCTCGATTCCGGCGATCTTGATCCGCACGCCGGGCACGAACGCCGCCGCGGCGACAGTGCTCGACGGTTATGAGATGAACCGTCAGGGGCGCGCCGGCGAGGCGCTCGGCATTTCCTTGTGGTCGGGCGTCGTGGGCGGGCTGTTCGGCCTGACCATGCTGATCCTCTTGACCGAACCCTTGTCGCGGCTCGCGCTTCTGTTCAAGCCGACGACCTATTTCGGCCTCGGCATTCTTGGGCTTTCCGTCATTGCCTCCCTATCGAGCAAATCGCTCCTTAAGGGCCTCGCCGCCGCAATTCTCGGGCTGATGATCGCGACCATCGGCACCGATCCGATTTCGGGCGTCAGCCGGTTCACTTTCGGCGTGCCCGATCTGCTCGACGGCATTGCGCCTTTGTTCATCATGGTTGGTCTCTATGCCGTCACGGAATTGATGACGCGGACGGGCGTTGCCAGCAACATCATCAAGCCCAACGCCTCCATCCGCGTGCGGCTGCCGCGCTTTCCCATGATGAAGAGAATCGCGCGCTCCCAGGCCATCGGCTGCACCGTTGGCACCTTCGAAGGATTGATGCCCGGCGCCGGTGGTACCATCGCTTCTTTCATCGCCTATAACGAGGCCAAGCGCTGGTCGAAACATCCGGAAAAATTCGGCCACGGTTCCGAAGAGGGAGTCGCCGGGCCGGAAGCGGCCAACAATACGGTGGCCAGCGCATCCTTGATTCCACTTCTGAGTTTCGGAATTCCCGCATCCAACTCGGGCGCCGTGTTGTTGGGCGGCCTTCTGATCCACGGGTTGCTGCCGGGGCCACGTCTGTTCGAACAGAACGCCGACGTCATCACCGGGCTTTATGCCGGATCCTTCATCGCGGACATCGCACAGGTCGTGATCGGAATCCTTGTTCTGCCCCTCTGCATCTGGCTGGTGAACCGGCCCAAGCCCTACCGCTCGGCGTTCATTTTCGCCCTTGTCATGTCCGGCGTTTTCACCGTGCACATGTCGCTGTTCGATGTCGGCATCGTGCTCTCGTCGGGCTTGCTCGGCTATTTCATGAAATATTTCAGTCTTCCATTCCTTCCCGCCGTGCTTGGCGTGGTGCTGGGTGTCCATCTCATCGAATCGAATTATCGCCGTTCGCTTGTGCTTTCGGGCGGTGATTTCCACATCTTCCTCGAAGATCCCATCGCCATCGCGTTCTTTGTGCTCGCCGCCATCATCATGATCGGATCCTTGGTCAATGAATGGCGCGCGGCGCAGGCACAAAGGGCAAGCCTCGCGTGACGGTCTCCGGCGATCTGGCGCAGTTTGCCGCGCGGGTTGAGGCAGCCAAGCTGCCGGACCGGGCGCGCGAAACCATCCGCCTTCTGATGCTCGATGTCGCCGGTCTCTGCATTGCCGCGCGCGGTCTCGACTATATCGCGGCGGCGCGCGCCAGCGCCGCCTCCAGCGGCCGCGCCACGGCCTTCGGCCATGAAGGCGGGTTTGGCCCCTATGATGCGGCGCTGATCAACGGCACCGCCGCGCATGGCGAGGATTACGACGATACGTTCGAAGGTGGACCCGTGCATGCCGGCGCCGTCATCGTACCGGCTGTGCTGGCGGCGGCAGAGCATCGCGGGCTTTCCGGCGCTTCCGTCGTGAAGGGCATCGCGGTGGGCGTCGAGATCATGTGCCGCATGAGCCTGGTCGCCCCACAGGCCACCCACAAAGCTTCGTTTCATCCCACGGCCGTGTTCGGCGCGCCGGCAGCGGCGGTGGGCGTTGCCGCCGCGCTCGGGATGCCCGCGGGCAAAATCGCCCATGCCATCGGCGTTGCGGGAAGTCTCGCTTCGGGCATCATCGAATATCTTGCCGATGGAAGCTGGACCAAGCGCCTGCACGCGGGCGCCGCCGCGCAAGCGGGAATCCGCGCCGCGCTTCTCGCCGAGGGGGGATTCACCGGACCCGCAACCGTCCTTGAGGGCAGCCACGGATTCTACAAGGCCTTCGCGCCGTCCAAAGCGCCGGACTTCGCGCCGCTGCTCGACCGGTTGGGGACGAACTGGGTGCTTGAGACCGTCGCGTTCAAGCCCTATGCCTGTGGCACCATGACTCAACCCTTCATCGATTGCGCAATCGAGCTGGCACGCTCGGGCGTGCGCGCCGATGATGTGGTCTCCATGGTCTGCGAAGTGGGCGAGGGCACCGTGCACCGGTTGTGGGAGCCTTTGGCGCAGAAACAATCGCCGCCCAATGGCTATGCCGCGAAATTCTCGACGCCTTATTGTATCGCGGTGGGTTTCATTGACGGCAAAGCCGGGTTCGAGGAATTCACCGACGCGCGCGTCGCCGATCCAAGTTTGCGAAAATTGGCTGGCACGGTGTCCTACGTGATCGATCCGAAAAACGAGTATCCCAAGAATTTCACCGGCCATATCCGCGCTACGCTGAAGGACGGCAGCGTGCACGAGGTCCGCAAAGCCCATATGCGCGGCGGGGCGCACGAGCCCTTGTCGCAAAGCGATATACTGGAAAAATTCTACGACAATGCGACGTTCGGCGGCTGGACGCGCAGCCGGGCCGCTTCGCTCGCCGAATGCCTGGACCGCATCGCTGGTGGCGGAGCCGCCGATCTCACGATTGCCCGAGGATGAGCATGCAGGAATTGGAAGGATCGGTTGCCATCGTCACCGGGTCGGCCCGCAATATCGGACGCGCCATCGCGCTCGATCTTGCCGAAGGCGGCGCGGCGGTCACCGTGCTCACGCGCTCGGATGTGACAAGCGTGAAAGCGGTCGCAGCCGAGATCGAATCGCGCGGCGGACGTGCGCTGGCGCTCCAGGCAGACATCACCAAGCCCGAGGATGCGCAGCGCATCGTGGACGAAACGATCAAAGCGTTCGGCCGGCTCGACATCCTGGTCAACAATGCCGGCATCCGGCCCGAAGGTCCGTTCGAGACTATGAGTTTGGAATCCTGGGATGAGGTCCTGGCCGTGGTTCTCGATGGCGCGTTTTTGTGCTCTCAGGCGGCGCTCCCGCATCTGGAGCGGAGCGGGAAGGGCGCCATCATCAATATCGGCGGATTGACCGCTTATACCGGCGCCACCCATCGGGTGCATGTCGTCACCGCAAAGGCCGGCCTGGACGGCATGACCAAGGCGCTGGCGGTGGAGCTCGCGCCGCGCAAGATCACGGTCAATCTCGTCGCGCCCGGTCTCATCGAAACCAAGCGCGACGGCGAAGAGCCCGCGCATCGCAAGACCCGCACGATCCTTGCGCCTCGCCGCGGCCAGCCCAAGGACATATCGTCCATGGTTCGCCATCTCGCCGGGCCCAATGGCCGCTACATCACCGGACAGACGATCCACATTAGCGGCGGCGTCTTCCTGCCGTAGAGCATCATGCGCCGTCTGATTGAGGCCTTCGGGTGCGCCGCCGGCGGGCGCGCAAACCGACGGCCGTGCTGACCGACAATCCCATAAACAGAAGCGCGATGGATTCCGGCTCGGGGACCGGGTTCGGGTTGCTGCCCGATGCGATCGCGATCAACATTCCGCCACCCTGAAGGAGGTAGTTGCCGTGAAGGAACGGGTCGGTCGCGGCGTCGTAGTAGAGAAACAGCCCGTTGGCGCCGATGATGTTGTTGATCACATTGCCTGTAATGTCGAGGCCTTCGAGCATCTTGAAGTAAAGAGCATTGCCGCTGCCCGAGGTGAGGTCGAGTACATCTGTGGCGCCCAGATCGATCGTGCCCCAGCTGAAATTGTTGGCAAATCCGTTTCCGCTCTGGCCGGCAAGAGCAAAAATGTGGGTGCCGCCGCCGGTGAAGTCGAGTTCCGCGGCGGCGGTGTTCCAAAGCGTGTTCTGAAGACTGTTGTTGATGAAATTGCCCGTCACGGACAAGACATTGCCGGCACCCGCAATCAGAACGCCGCTCGCACCGACGTTGAGGTTTTGTACGGTGACCGATGACGGATCGATATTAATTGTTCCGAAGTTGGTGACCGTGCCTAACACATTGAGTATGGCGCCCGTCGCCTTGATCGTCCCGGTCGCGTTGTTGAGGATGTTGCCGCTGATCTGGCTGACGCCCGTAATGTTCAGGGTGTCGTTGTTGACGAGACCCTGAATTTTCGGATTGCCGGCATTGATGATTCCGCCGGCGAGATTATAGGTCCCCGACGTACCACTGCCGCTGCCGATGGTGAGCACATGCGACACGGTGTTCACGCCGGCCGTCTGAGTGAAGACGCCTTTTCCGGTGCCCAGCCCGCCGATGATCTCGTCCTTGGCCACGAGCGAGCCGCCGCTCTGCGTGTACAGGCCGCCCCCGCCTGCACCTACGATAAGGGTGCCCGCGATTTGGTTCACCCCGCCCGAATGGGTGAAGCTGGCTGATCCCGGCGCCGCACCCGCGACCAACCCCACGCGTTCGTCGCCCGCAACCTGCAGCGTTCCATCGGAGAGGGTGTAGCTCCCGGTCGAGCCGGCTAGCGCAGAGATCGAGAGATTGCCGTCGATCGTGTGCGTGCCGCCGGACTGGATGAAAGTGCCGGTGCCCGCACCGGCGATGACGACGTCTTGCGTGACGGTGAGATTGCCGTTTGAAAGCGTCCAGGTGCCATTGCCGCCTGCCGCGGCGCCCAGTGTGAGGGTTCCAGCGATGTTGGCCGCGCCGCCGGTTTGCGTGAATTGGCCCTTCCCGGAGTCGCCGACCACGACGTCACCGCCGGCGGCAAGCGTGCCGCCGCTCAATTGGTATGTGCCGTCGCCGGTATTGGAATGGCCCAGCGTGAGGGTGCCGCTCGGCGAATGCGTGCCGGCTGTCTGGGTGAAAGTGCCGATTCCGCTATCGCCGATCACCTCCTCACCGGCCACCGCGAGATTGCCGAGTCCGCCGAGCGAGTAATTGCCAACTCCCGTGCCGGTGCCGTCGAGGGTGAGGGCGCCATTGAACTGGGCGCTGCCGCCTGTTTGTGTGATCGATGCATTGGTGACGGTGGAGTCATCGCCGACTTTCAGCTGCGAGCCGATGCCGCCGAGGAAATATTGGCCGCCATTGCTGATCGTGAGCGCGCCGCCGGCGGTATTCGTGCCACCGGACTGCGTGAAGATTCCGCCCTGGATGATCTCCGCGTCTTCCACATCGAGAACCGAGCTGTTGGTCGTCCCCGCCGACAGGCTGTACGCGCCGTTCGCGAAGATCGACAGCGTGCCGCCCGGCCCCACGGAACCCGTGTCAACCGTAACGGTCCCGTCGCTCTGGGTGAACGTGCCGTTGCGGATGACGATGTGTTCCGCATCGAGGGTCGATCCGCCGCCCGAAAGGTCATAGGTGCCGCTGCCGCCGGCCGAAAAGCCAAGCGTCAGGGTGCCTTCGACCGATACGGCGCCGCCCGTCTGGGAAAATGCTCCCGTGCCGGCATTGCCGACGAGCATATATGCGGAGCTTCCCAGGGATTCACGGTCGACGTTCAGTTCGCCGGCGCTGATGGTGTAACTGCCCGAGCCGCCGACGCTTCGCCCGATCTCGAGACCGCCCATGGTGGGCCCGCTCTTGATCGTCACCGTTCCACCCGACTGCGTCACGGTGCCTGTACCGGTGCCTCCGACGACCATCCCAAAACCGACGGAACTGGCAACGTCGAAGGTGCCGTCGCTTATCGTAAGGGTGCCGATGCCGCCGGCGACCGGCGCGGGATCGAGGGGCCCGCCGAGGATCACCGGACCCGTGAAAGAGGCGGCTCCACCGGATTGATTGAATATTCCGGCATTGATTCCCAGTGGGCCGGAACCGTTGCCAATGACGAGGCCAACGGCACTGAGATTCCCGGCAGTCAGATTGTAGATGCCGGTCCGGCCGCTAAACGGAATGGTGTCGAGCGAGATGCCCTTTGTCGCGGTTAGCGTCCCGCCGCTCTGATTGAATGTTCCTCCGACGTCGAGGTTGAAAGTGTTCCCGCCATTGATGGTCAGGGTACCGCCCGACAAATTGTAGACCGCCGCCGAGCCGCCGGCCGGAGCTACCACGACATTGTCCGCAGTGAGACTATTCCCCGCCTGGTTCATCGTCCCGAATACGTCGAGGGTCGAGGGATGCGCGTCTTGGTCGAGAGTTACTGTCGTGGTTGGCGAGATACCGACGAACTCTCCGTCAACCGGCGGCGTCAGCGACGGGGGATTCGTAATGGTGTTGGCCCAACACGTCCCGTCGCTCCAAACGCTGTTGCATCCTGGCATGGATACGGCCTGCTGAGCGAAAGCCGCAGGCGGCGAGGCCAAAGAGACTGCGCCAATCAGGAAAAAGCAAACGGAACGCCAAGCCGGCATGCCAGAATCCCCCGCACAGGATTTCCACCTCCGGGGCGCGAAACGCGCATAGATATGTTGCCCCCGGGACGCAATGCGCGTGTACACGACCCGATATTTCAACTCTAGCATGGTAGAGGGGCGGCGCCAGCCGTCGGGGGCGCGTTACAGATTTTTATAGAAATCGAAATGTGGTTCGGAATGCGTTCGCTACGCGATGATGTCCAGTAGGGCTTTTGCTTTTGTACCGGGCAGTTTCAGGGCGTCGAGATTGGCTTTGAACGCGACGGCATCAAGCGTCTGTTTCGTTCTCTCGGCGGCGAGATGAGCAGAAGGGTTTTGCGCAAGGTGTCTGGAGCGGGCCGCAAGGCGCTCGGCGCACGCCTTCATGTTGATCACTGCTATGGAGGTGACAACACGCATAGTCGGAAGCCTGCAGCGACTCGTCCTGCATTTCCGTCAACGCTTCGCCGTGTATTTGAATCATTT
>DASQIQ010000239.1:0-6637 GCA_035631495.1 Micropepsaceae bacterium | reverse complement strand
CTTCGACCACCGTGCCGCCAGGTTTGAGTCGTCCCTTTCGGATCGCGTCTTGGATGATGAAAAGCGCTGCACGATCTTTCACTGATTGACCCGGATTCATGAACTCGGCTTTGCCGAGAATCTCGCAGCCCGTGCGCTCCGATGGCCCTTTCAGACGAATGAGCGGGGTGTTGCCGATCGCCGCCAGGACGTCTTGTTTGATCTCGGATGCGGACATGAATTCGCTTTTGAGAACGAATGGCTGGTGGGCGAACCTAATGAGGGAGCGCCTAGGCTTCAAGGACATCTGACCCGCTGGCCTGGAACGGCTGTTGCGGCTGTCCTAAAGTGCCGACGCAAAGGCAATTTTCCCTGGGAGGGGACTATGAGGAAGTGGCTGTTTGGCGGCGTGGCTGTTTCGTGCCTGGCGGTGTTCGCCTCGGGGGCCTTGGGTCCTGTCGATGCGCAGCAACCTCAGGCTTTGGTGATCCAGGGCGGCACGCTGATCGACGGCAATGGCGGGGCGCCGGTTCCCAATTCGGTCATCGTGGTCCAGGGCAATCGCATCGTAGCTGTCCGGCGGGTGGGCCAAGTTCAGGTCAAATATTAAAGGCGCGTCATGGAGCGGTTTCCCGAACGTGAAGATGATTCCTGGTTTTCCGAAGAGCAGATCGGCACCGTCGCGCGAGCGGACGACACCGATATTTTGCGTTCGCCCATTCCGACCAGCATGGTCTCGAACGGCGAGTACATGCCCTTGGCGCAAACTCTAAAACAGAAACAGATCGAGGCACGGCTGACCGACATCGCCGAGCATGCAAGCCGCAAGCTTGGCATGAGCCGGCGCCGCTTTCTTGCCACCAGCGGCGGAATGGCGGCGGCATTCGTCGCCATGAACGACGTCTTCGGCCGCTTCTTCGATGTCGACCCGGCGGAGATCTTCGAACCGGCCGCGGCCGCGGAATTGGGACCGCCGCGCGACCTCTTCGTTTTCGACGGTCAGCTTCACATGATCCGCGACAACAACACGCGCAGCGGCGTCACGTTGCGCGCGGTCTCGCAAGGGCCGGGGTCGGCGAGCGCGGGCGTCGGCATCACGCGCAATCCTTACAATCCGATGGGCTTTCCCGACGAGCTCGGCAATCCTTGGACCGCATGGACCGACAAATTGGGCCAGCGGCCGAACGTCCAATCCGAATACACGCTGGTGCAATTCGTCAAAGACGTTTTCCTCGACAGCCAGGTGACGGTCGGCCATCTGACAAATGCCCCCTTGGGCTTATTCACGCCGGCAGGAGAATCCGAGCCGCGCCGTCCCCATGTCTTGAAAGAGCTGCTGGACGTGGAAAACCTGACGGGCTTCCAGACGGCGGCGGTGCGCGATTTCATTAATGGCATCGCCGGATCGCAGCGCGTTCTGGCGCATGGCCAAGTCTTCCCGGGAAAATTCAACCTCGACTACATGCAGCAGCAGATCGATCAGTTTCACCCCGATTCCTGGAAAGGTTACACCAGCGCCTACTGCGCCAAGGACAATGACGATCCGCGGCAGGAGATGACGCGCTGGCGCTTGGACGACGAGCAGGTCGCATACCCGACTTACGAGCTGATCAAAAAGAACCGCCGCGAATTGGCGACCCGGCCCGCTTTTTTCAACATCGCCATCCATAAGGGGCTGTCGACGTCCAACCCCGACGATCCGGCGGTGCAGAATCCCTCGCTCGGGACGCCCGACGATATTCCAAAGGCGGCGCGGGACTGGCCGGAATTCAATTTCATCATCTTCCACGCGTCCTGGGCGCCGCAATTCTTCGGCAAGCCGTCGCTCGATGCGATCAAAGCGGGCCGCACGCGCAATGGCGTCCCCGATCTGCAATGGACCACGCAGATGGCGCAGGACTGCGCCAATCTGCCCAACGTTTATACCGAGTTGGGCTCGACCTTCGGCGCGACAGTCACCGCCTGGCCGACGGTGTGCGCCCATCTGATCGGCCAAATCCTGAAATATTGGGGCCAGGACCGGTTGGTCTTCGGCACGGATTCGGTCTGGTACGGATCGCCGCAATGGCAGATCGAGGCGCTGTGGCGTTTTCAGATCCCCGAGGACATGGCCAAGAAATATGGCTATCCGATGCTGACCAACGATATCAAACGCAAGATCCTGGGGTTGAACGGCGCCAAGCTTTTCAAGCTCAAGGCGAGTGCGCCGGTTTCCGCCACCGGCCTTTACAAACCCGTGCCGGCGACTTTCCAGACCATGATTCCCGATTCACTCAAGCGGCGCCTCGCGGACGAGCCGGGCTACCGCGGCTATACGGAACTCCTGCCGAATGACAATCTCAGCCGGCTGAAATCGGACTATGCGGAAGCTGGCGGCTTGCGCGAAAATAAGCGCTATGGCTGGGTACGCCGGACCTGACATCACGAAAGAACGATCCATGGGCAAGTTCATCATCGAGCCGCATTTTCGCCTGCACGAATGGGTGGCGGAAGAGAAGGGCTATTTCAAAGCCGAAGGCCTGGATTACGAGTTCCTGGAACTTGTCCAATCCACCGACGGCCGCAACCACATCAAGCCGGACAAGATTGGCGCCTATCACACCATCGAAGAGGGGCGGAAATCCGATGTGAGCTGCGCCTGTCATTGGACAGTGAATGTCGCTGCGTCCTCAGGCCACGCGAAGCTCTATGCCGACGTCTATTCGGTATCGCCGTCGGGAATCTTTGTGCCGGAAGATTCGCCGGTGAAGACTCCCGCCGACCTTGCCGGCGTTCCGATATCGGTCGGCTTCAAATCCGGGAGCCATTACTCAACGATCCAGGCGCTGGAACAATATCTCCCGGCCGACCGGATCAATCTTTCATTCAGCGATGGCCTGTTGTTCCGGCGCATGGAGCTGCTCGTCGACCGCAAAGTCCCGGCAGCCGCGCTCTTCAGCGGGCCCTATTATTTCGCCGAGCAGTTGGGTTTCCGCAAAGTGATCGACAGCACTTTCATGATCGCAACCATGATCACCGGTGACCCGGATCCGGAAGATGTGCGCAAATATTTCCGCGCCTTGAAAAAGGCGCAGCGCGATATCGATCTGCGCCCGGAGCTATACACGCATTACTACAGACGAGAATTCCCCCAGCGCTTTCACGATATGATGGACACGCGCCGCTGGGGTCCGGGGGAACGCATCGTCTTTGAAAAATACGGGCGCGAGGTCTTCGAAGATGCGCGCAGCTGGATCGCCGAACATGGCATCTTCGCCGACGGCAATCTGGGCAGCCGCGATTACGAGCAGTCGATTCTGACGTTGGCCTGACCCTGGCGGAGTGGAACGGCTCTAGGGCAGACCCGCGGCTTTGCGGGCATCCTCGCAGGGACCGGGGCCTTTTTCCGCCATCGGCCCTTCGCATTCGTGACGCGTGCCGGGGCCCTGGCCGAAGATCATGACGATGGCGTTCTCATTGCCGGATCTGGCGCCGTCGTAGTGCACTTCGCGCCCGGTATGGACCACGAACGTGCCGGGTTTGACCGGAACTGTGGTGTGCTCCGGGTCCCACTTGGCGCCGGTCGCCGCCCACCATGTTCCATTCAACACCATCACGTAGCGGTCGTTCTCGTGATAATGCGGATGGCTGAAATAGCCGGGGTGAAACCGGTTCAGCACGATGTAGAAGCCCGGTTTCCCCGGATCGCCCACCAGTGTGTAGGAATCGGTGCCCTCGAGGCCCGCGGCAGGGCCCCATTTGATGTTGTCGGGGAGGGTATATTTGAACGCCTTCGCATTCAGCGTCGAAATATCCGGAACATTCGCGACGCCGGCGGCGTAGCCGATACCCGCGGAAACCGCGAGCGCGATGATTGCGATGACCGTTTTCTTCATGCCGTCCTCCCTTTGCGCTGTTCCGTCCGGCAACGCCCGCCAAGTTTCGCTAGGAGATGAGCGAATGTCCAGGGCTGCGTTGGTCCGTCGCGGCTAGGTCAGGAAGAATGCTGGCCCCGCGCGCGCCCGGTCGTTAGATTGCGCGCCCAAACGGGAGGAGAAAAATGGCAAAAATCGACCGGCTGTACATCGCGACGGCACTGTCTTTGTTGGTCATCGGCATGCTGCTTGGCTTCTACATGGGCGCGGCGGGCGATGGCACCGTTCGCGATGCCCATGTCGCGATTCTCCTCCCGGGCTTCGTAACATTGGCGGTCTATGGCGTGATCTATCGCCTGTGGCCGGCGATGAAAGAGAGTCCCCTTGCGCGCGTGCAATTCTGGACCGCGGCGATCGGCGCAGCCTTCATGATCGTGGGCGCCTATCTGTTCCAGGCGGGAATGGGCGTGATCGTCATCGCCATAGGTTCGGTGCTCGCGATCCTTGCCGCGATTCTGATGACGATATTGTTCTGGACCAGAAGCGAGAACTAAAATCGCTTAGGTAGTAACCGTCCGAAGAATTTGAATCGCCCGCCTCTGCATTCGCTTCATGAGCGAAGAATACGGCGTCCGCCCCTCAGGTATCGTGTCACTCCCCAGAACCCGAGTTCGAGGGCCGCAACAATCGCGCCTCCCCATACGCTGCCGGATACGGCGATGGCCACAATGGCGATTACGAGAAGAGCCAATACCAAGCCGGCTCCGTTCATGAGGCTGACTCCTCGTCAAAATCAAACTCTCTTCGGCGTGTTGCCATCCAATACGGCTATTTCATCACATAGCGCATCAATGTCCGGGGACCGACTTCGGCCCCGTAAATGATGCCGTCCTTGTCGGCCGCGACACCTTCGGCCGCGCTCGTCGTGTCGGACTTGTCGACGGGATCGGGGATGAAATATTTCACCGATCCGTCCTTGGCGCTGCCCACGCGAATGCCGCGTTTCCAGCCATCATGATTCTTGGACACCGATTCGGATTCGGAATCTGTGACATAGATCGTGTCCTTGGCATCGATATAGATGCCGCTGGGGCGGCTGAACTGCGGCCAGCTTTCCAGGAATTTTCCATCCTGATCGAAGATCTGGATGCGGTTGTTGTTGCGGTCGCCGACGAACAGCCGCCCACGCGAATCCATGGCGAGAGCGTGCGGGATGTCGAACTGGCCGGGCCCCGTGCCTTTGACGCCCCATTCCTTGATGTACTTGCCGCTTTTGTCGAACTTCACGATGCGATTGTTCGACATGCCGCCATGGCCATCGGCGACGAAGATGTCGCCATTGGGCGCCACCAGCACATCGGAGGGCATGTTGAAGGTGTCATGGCCGGTGCCGGCAACGCCGGGTTTGCCCAGCCGCATCAGGACGTTCCCATCGGGGCTGAACTTGATCACCTGCTGTCCCATGCCATCCTTGCCCTGGCCGTCGGTCACCCACACATTTCCCTCGCGGTCCACATTGATCCCGTGCGGGAAGACAAACATCCCATGGCCGAACGCCTTCACGAGCTTGCCGGAAGCATCGAACTTCAGGATCGGATCGGCATTGGAGCCGGCACAGGAATTCTGTCCGCAACGCTCCGCGACCCAGACGCTCTTGCCATCCGGATCGATGTCGACTCCGGCGGCGGCGCCCCAGAACCGTCCGGCTGGCATCTTCGCCCAGTTTCCCACGCGCTGATAAGCGTCGGGGAGATTGTTGGTTGGTGCGCCGGTTTGCGCAAACACGACACCTGAAACGATAACCAACGTTGCGATCGCTGCTGTATGCAGCGCCAAGCGCTTTGCAAACATCGTGTCTTCTCCCTATGAGCTATTTTTTCATGACGTAGCGCATCATGCGCTTCGGCCCGACTTCAGCGCCATAGATGATGCCGTCCTTGTCGGCGGCGCAGCCTTCCGCGGCGCTGGTGCCTTTCACGGTCTTGTCGGGATCGGGAATGAGATATTTCACCGAACCGTCCTTCGCGCTTCCCACGCGAATCCCGCGCGTCCAATCCTGATGGGCCTCCGCCGCCGAACCCGATTCCGAATCGCAGACATACATGACGTCGTTCTTGTCGATGTAGATGCCGCTCGGCCGCGAGAATTGTTCCCAGGAATCGAGAAGCTTTCCGTCCTGGTCGAAAATATCGATGCGGTTATTGTCGCGATTGGCCACGAACAGCCGTCCGCGCGAATCCATGGCCAGCGAATGGAGCGAGGAGAAGGCGCCGGGCCCGCTTCCCGGATGTCCCCATTGCTTGATGAACTTGCCGTTCTTGTCGAATTTGACGATGCGCTCATTCGTGCCGTCGCCGTGGCCGTCGGAGATGAAAATATCGCCATTGTTTCCGACCACCACATCGGAGGGTGCGTTGAAATGGGTCGCGTCATTGCCGTTCACGCCGGGCGTACCAAGCGTCATCAGCAATTTGCCGTTCTTGTCGAATTTCTGCACCGTCTGGCCGATGCCGATGGCGCCCTTGCCGCGGCCATCCCCGAGCACCGCGTCGGTTACCCAGATGTTTTCGTCCGGATCGACATAGATACCGTGGGGGAAGGCGAACATCCCCTTGCCGAAACTTTTGACGAGCTTGCCGGAAGTGTCGAATTTGAGGATCGGGTCGAGATTGGAACCCACGCAGGTGTTGGTGCCGCAGCGGTCGACGGCCCAGACGCTCTTGCCGTCCGGCGCGATATCGACGCCGGCGGTCGAGCCCCAATGGCGGCCGTCGGGCATCTTAGCCCAATCGCTGACCGACTGG
>DASQIQ010000238.1:0-7257 GCA_035631495.1 Micropepsaceae bacterium | reverse complement strand
TCTCAACTCTTACGGTGAAGTGGATTGAATCCTTCGCTAACCTTGTTTGTCGATTAATCAGCGCCGGGCGGCGGCCAGGGCCTCAGCCGGATTGATGCGGCCGTCATAGAGTGCCCGCCCAATCACCGCCCCCGCGATGGGCGCCCCCGAGTCGATCAGCTGCCTTATGTCCTCGACGCCGCTGACGCCGCCGCTGGCAATGATCGGAACGGAGACGGCACGCGCCAGCGCCGCGGTGGCCGCGACATTGGCGCCCTGGAGCATTCCGTCGCGTGCAATGTCGGTGAAAATAATCGCCGTCACGCCCTCGTCCTCGAAGCGGCGCGCGAGCTCGGTCGCGGAGAGACTTGAAGCCTCAGCCCAGCCCTCGACGGCCACCACGCCGTCTCGCGCATCGATGCCAACCGCGATTCTACCGGGGAATGATTTGGCGGCCTGTTTGACGAGCGTCGGGTCGCGCACCGCAACCGTGCCCAAGATCACACGCTTCACGCCTGCTTCGAGCCAGGAGGTGATTGCCGCGATATCTCGAATCCCGCCGCCGAGCTGAACGGGCATCTTGATCGCATGTAGAATCGCCCGAATCGCCGGGGCGTTGACCGAGCGTCCGGCGAAGGCGCCGTTCAAATCGACCACATGCAACCATTCGAAGCCTTGGGCCTCGAAAGCGGCTGCCTGCGCCGCCGCATCTTCGTTGAAGATTGTTGCCTGCGCCATGTCGCCTTGGCGCAGACGCACGCAGCGTCCGTCCTTCAGATCGATGGCGGGAAAGAGGATCACGTGGCTGTTCTCATGGCCGCCATTTGAGGAAGCGTTCGAGGAAGGCGAGACCTTCGGCCTGGCTCTTCTCCGGATGGAACTGTGTGCCGGCAATGTTGTCGCGGCCGACGATGGCGGGAATCGATCCCGCATAATCGGTGGTTGCCAGGATATGGGCAGGGTTGGTGGGGCGTATGTAGAAAGAGTGGACGAAATAGACGTCGGTTCCGTCCGCCATGCCTTCGAAGAGCGCATGCGGCTGCAGCAGCGACAGCGCGTTCCATCCCATATGCGGCACTTTGAGCGCGGGCTCGGACGGCGTCAGCCGCACCACTTCACCTTTGATCCAGCCAAGGCCTTTGTGGTTCCCATGCTCGCGCCCGACATCGGCCAGCAATTGCATCCCGACGCAGATGCCGAGAAATGGCGTGCCGCGCTTCACCACGGAATCTTCCAGCGCTCCGATCATGCCGGGGATTGCCGAAAGGCCCCTCATGCAATCGGCAAAGGCCCCAACGCCCGGAAGCACAATGCGCTCGGCGCCGGCAACCACTTCCGGGTCGGCGGTGACGAGGATCTCGTGGCCTGTGCCAGAATCGCCCGCGGCATGCGCCAGCGCCTTCTCGGCGGAACGCAAATTCCCCGAGCCGTAATCGATAAGGGCGACGGTCTGAGCCAAGGCAGCTTTCCTTAAAGCGCGAGCGTCATAGCGTTTTTGCGCATGCGCATAAAGCCGCGCTGAAAGAACGAGCGAGGGGTTTCGCTGGCGCCCTTCGCGAACGAGGCTAATCCGCGTCCATTTTGAGCGCGGCGATGAAGGCTTCCTGCGGAATCTCGACGCTGCCGAATTGGCGCATCTTCTTCTTGCCTTCCTTCTGCTTGTCCAAAAGCTTGCGCTTGCGCGTGATGTCGCCGCCATAACATTTGGCGGTCACATCCTTGCGCAGGGCCTTGATGGTTTCACGCGCGATGATCTTGCCGCCGATCGCCGCCTGCACCGGAATCTGGAAGAGGTGGCGCGGGATGAGGTCTTTGAGCTTCTCGACCATGGCGCGCCCGCGCATCTCCGCCCTGGCGCGGTGAACGATCATGGACAGCGCATCGACCGGCTCGGCATTGACGAGAATCGACATCTTGACGAGCTCGCCTTCCTGATAGCCCACGATGTGGTAATCGAAACTGGCATAGCCGCGGCTCACCGATTTCAGCCGGTCGTAGAAGTCGAACACCACTTCGTTCAGCGGCAATTGGTAAACCACCATTGCGCGCGAGCCCGCATAGGTCAGCTCCACCTGCCGGCCGCGGCGGTCCTCGCACAGCTTCAGCACGGAACCCAGATGTTCATCGGGCACCAGGATCGTCGCCTTGATCCACGGCTCTTCGATAAAGGCGATGCGTACGGGGTCGGGCATGTCCGCGGGGTTGTGCATCTCCAACATCGTCCCGTCGGTCAGATGGATGCGGTAGATGACCGAAGGCGCCGTGGCGATGAGATCGATGCCGAATTCGCGGTCGAGCCGTTCGCGGATGATTTCGAGATGCAGCAGGCCGAGGAAGCCGCAGCGGAAGCCGAAGCCCAAAGCGGCGGAGGTTTCGGTCTCATAGGTGAAGCTCGCATCGTTCAGATGCAGCTTGGAGAGTGCGTCGCGCAATTGCTCGAACTCGGCGGCATCGACGGGAAAGAGACCGCAAAACACCACCTGCTGCAGCGGCTTGAATCCCGGCAAAGGTTCGGTGGTGCCGTGCCGCTCATCGGTGATGGTATCGCCGACTTTGGTGTCGGCCACTTCCTTGATGGCGGCGGTGAGGAATCCCACTTCGCCAGGACCCAGCCGGTCGACGGTTTCCTGTTTGGGCGTGAAGACGCCGACACGGTCCACCAGATAGGCGGCATTGGCCGCCATCATGCGGATACGCTGACCCTTCTTCAGTTCGCCGTCGACCACGCGCACCAGCACGACGACGCCGAGATAAAGATCGTACCAGGAATCGACCAGCAGGGCTTTGAGCGGCGCATTGGCTTCGCCTTTCGGCGCCGGCAATTTCCCTACCACCGCTTCCAGCACATTCCTGATGTTCAGGCCGGTCTTGGCGGAGATCGCAATTGCTTCCGAGGCATCGAGCCCGATCACGTCTTCGACCTGCTGACGCACGCGTTCGGGCTCCGCGGCGGGCAGATCCACCTTGTTCAGCAACGGCACGATTTCCAGGCCGGCATCGATCGCCTGATAGACGTTGGCGAGAGTCTGGGCCTCGACGCCCTGGCTCGCATCCACCACCAAAAGCGCGCCTTCGCAGGCGGCGAGGCAGCGCGAAACCTCATAGGCGAAATCGACATGGCCCGGCGTGTCCATCAGGTTCAGCACATAGGTTTCGCCGCTTACCGCTGTGTAATTCAGACGCACCGTCTGCGCCTTGATGGTGATTCCGCGCTCCCGCTCGATGTCCATGGAATCGAGCACTTGCTCTTTCATCTCGCGCGCCGTCAGGCCGCCGCAATATTGGATCAGCCGGTCGGCCAGGGTGGATTTGCCATGGTCGATATGGGCGATGATGGAAAAATTGCGGATGTGCGAGAGGTCGGTCATCGAGCGCCAGAGATAGCGACCGAGACCCACAAGGTCCAGGGGACGGAGCGGCTGCGGATGGTCACGCCGTTCAGCCCGAGCTGCGAGCGCCGGTGGAGGCAAGCTCGAGCGCGGTTCTTGCGGGTTTCATGCGCCACAGCCCGATCGCGGTCACGATGGCCCCGACGCCCCAAACATACCAGCCTGGCCGGATGCCGGCACGGAAATTGAAGTCGAGAACCAATACGCGCAACACCGGCGCGCGGAAGGCGATCCAGAAGGCGATGGCCTCCAGCACGAACACCAAGGCTCCGACTCCGAGCCAGCTTGTCGCGATCACCCAGAGCGGGAACTCGCTGTCGCGTGGGAATGCCCAATGCAGCACGCGGTAGAGCATCAGCCAGATGAAGACGCCGCCCATCACGGTGGGCTCGAAGACTTCGAGCTTGGACTGCATGAAATAATGGATCGCACCGAGCACGGCGATCGGATAGACCAGCCAATGCAGCCTGCGCCAGCGTATGCCGCCTAAACGCCTCACCATGGCATTGTTGGAGGTTGCCGCGAGCACAGCCAAGCCCAGCCAGGCCGTGAAGCCGATGGTCAGGTAGTAACGCAGGACGATCTCGGAGGCCACTTTGCCGAGATCGAACATCTGATCGAAGATGTACAACACTAGATGCAGTGCGATGTAGAGAAAGGCCGCGACGCCGATCATGCGGCGCACATCGACGAGCTGGGCGTAGCGTGCGATGCGCCGCATCGGCGTGACGAACAGCACCAGCAACAGGAACCGGAAAGCCCAGAGACCCATCTCGTGAATGGCTTCCGTGCGCGGACGCGCGCCGAGGTCGTGCGTCGCGGTGAAATAGACAAGCGCCAGCAAGGGCGCGACCAAAACCACCAAGGTCGCTCCTCTCAGCGGCGAAAAACGCCCACGGCGATCATGCCAAAGCGCCATGTCTATCCCGAATGGTCGGCCTGCCGAATTCTCGACAGACTCCTTATCGCGGTGTGCGAGGTCAACTTCTCAACACTCCCCCGGTCGCCTTTGCCACCGCGCTCACGATTTTTTGCGCGATTGTCTCGATTTCCGCATCGGTCAATGTGCGCTCCTTGGGCTGGAGTCTGACCGCGATGGCGAGCGATTTCTTCCCCTGCGGGACGCCTTGACCTTCATAGAGATCGAATATCTCCACGCGTTCGATCAATTGGCGGTCGGTCGCGCGCGCGGCCTTCACCACCTGGTCCGCTGGCACTCCGGCGTCCAGCAGGAAGGCGAAGTCGCGTTCGACAGCCATGAGGTCGGAGGCGTCCAGTTTGGCGCGCGCCTTGGTGGCACGCGGTTTGGGTTCCGGAATGGCGTCGAGGAAGATTTCAAATCCCGAAACAGGCCCTTTGACATCGAAGGCGGCGAGGACGCGCGGATGGAGCTCACCGAAATAAGCGAGCGGCTTTTGCCCTAGCGCAATCGTCCCGGACCTTCCGGGATGATACCAGGGTGCGGCGCCCGCCTGCACCGGCGCGGCGACGATTTGTCCCCAGGCCGCTTCGAGAGCGGCGAGCGCATCGGCCTTGGCGCCGAACGCGTTGGCGCCCGTGCCGGCTTTGGTCCAATGGCGAGGAGGTTCGCCGGCGCGGATACCGGCGGCAATGGCCGTCTGCGCTTCGGGCATGCCGGATTCGAATTGCGCGCCGACCTCAAACAGCATCGCCTGTGCGAAGCCGCGCGCCTGGTTGCGTTGCGCGGCTGCCAATAGGGAGGGCAGGAGGGAGGGCCGCATCGCGTCGAGATCGGCGGAAATCGGGTTCTCCAATTCGCGCGCCTCATCGGCGCCGCCGAACAAGGCTGCATGCGCGCGCGGGATAAAGGAGAGATGCACCGCCTCGTCGAAGCCGCGACCCGCAAGAGCGCGCCGGGCGGAGGAGGCGCGCCGTTGGGCTGGAGTCAGAACGGGACGCGCCACCGCATAGGGGCGCGTCATCGCGACGGCCGGAACATGAACGAGTCCGTGGATGCGGACGATCTCTTCCACCAAATCGGCGGCGCCATGCACGTCCGAGCGCCAGGACGGCGGCATGACCTCCATGACATCGCCCTCCTTCACTGCGAAGCCGAGATTCGTCAGGAGGCGGACGATTTCGCCTTGCGGCAGGTCGAGTCCGGCGAGGCGCATCACTTCGGCGGGCGTGAAGGGGATCGTGCGCTGCCATGCGGGCGATGCGCCCGCGACCACGATGTCGGAGGGCTCGCCGCCGCACAAATCGAGAATGAGACGGGTCGCAAGCTCAAGACCCGGGATCACGAACTCCGGATCGACGCCGCGCTCGAAGCGATAGCGGGCATCGGAGATAATGCCGAGCTTGCGGCCGGTACGCGCGGTGCGTACCGGATCGAACAGAGCCGATTCCAAGAATATCTCGGTCGTCGATTCCGTGCAGCCGGTCTCTTCGCCCCCCATGACGCCGGCAATGCCGCGCGCGGTTTCGTCGTCGGCGATCACAACCATCTCGCCGTCGAGCACGTAACTCTTGCCGTCCAGTGCGAGCAAAGTCTCGCCTGGGCGCGCCAGCCGCGCGCGCATATGCCCTTTGAGCTTCGCGGCATCGAACGCATGCAGCGGACGGCCGCGGTCATGGGCGACGAAATTTGTGACATCGACAATTGCCGAAATCGGCCGCAAGCCCACGGCCTTCAGCCGCTTCTGCAGCCATTCTGGGCTAGGCCGGTTCTTCACACCGCGAATCAATCGTCCAGCGAACATGGGTGCGGCATTCTCGGCACTTTGCGGGAATTCGAGAGAGGTTCGTATCGGCGAGGGGAAGCGACCGGAAACGGGCGCGATCGTCCCGTCCTTGAGCTTACCCACACCGGCCGCCGCAAGATCGCGCGCAATGCCGTAGACCGAAGTACAATCGCCGCGATTGGGCGTGATCGCGACATCGATGACGGGATCGGTGAGACCCAGCGCCGCCGCGGCGGGGGTGCCGATTACAGTGCCGGCCGGCAATTCGATGATGCCGTCATGCTCGTTGGAGAGTTGAAGCTCGCGCTCCGAAACCAACATGCCACGCGATTCGACGCCGCGGATCTTGGCCACGCTAAGGGTGAAATCGCTTCCGGGGATGTAGGTACCCGGGGAAGCAAAAACCCCGACAAGCCCCTCACGCGCGTTCGGCGCGCCGCAGACCACTTGCGTGGTTCCGTTGCCGGTGTCCACCACACAGAGCCGAAGCTTGTCGGCATTAGGATGGGGCGCGGCGGAAACCACCCGCGCCACCGTGAAGGCGGCAAGGGAAGCGCCTTTGTCCTCGATCGTCTCGACTTCGAGTCCGATATTGGTCGCCGTCTCCGCGATTCTTGCGGCATCGGCAGTGGTCTCGACGTGGTCCCTCAGCCAGGAAAGCGTGAATTTCATCGGGACAGCCCCTGGTGAAGCGTCGGGATGTCCAGCGCCGCAAAGCCATAATGCTTCAGCCAGCGAAGATCGGATTCGAAGAACGGGCGCAGATCGGGGATGCCGTATTTCAGCATGGCGAGGCGGTCGATGCCGAAGCCGAACGCGTAGCCCTGATAGCGCTTGGGATCGATGCCGCACAGCTCCAGCACGCGCGGATGCACCATCCCTGAGCCCGCAATCTCCATCCAATCCTTGCCCTCGCCGAAGCGGATCTGTCCGCCCGAGCGATCGCATTGAATATCGACCTCCACGGATGGCTCGGTGAAGGGAAAGTAAGACGGACGCAGGCGCATTTTCAGCTGGGGCACTTCGAAGAAGGATTTGCAGAATTCCTCAAGCACCCATTTCAAATGGCCAAGATGGGTCTCCTCGTCGATGACCAGACCCTCGACCTGGTGGAACATCGGCGAATGGGTGGCGTCCGAATCGCGGCGATAGGTGCGGCCCGGCGCGATCACGCGGATGGGCGG
>DASQIQ010000237.1:0-8512 GCA_035631495.1 Micropepsaceae bacterium | reverse complement strand
TCTTGCCCATGCCCTTCCGCACAGTCATGAGGCCGTGTTTCATCTTCCGGATCACCATCCAGACATTCCAGGGATAGGCAGTCGCAAAGCCGCCCATGACGCCGAGCGACATCACGCCCCAAAAGACGAGCTGCGTCGGCTCCATCGCGCGCATATCGCGGCCCATCATCAGAAAGCTCATGATGGGACCCATGCCCGCCATCATGAAATTCATGCTGATAAATTCCGGCAGGAAGCTCTTGCGCACATTCTCAAAGTAGCTGCCGCCCATCATCGACTGCATGAAAAGCGACTGGAAGATAAAGAGGCCGAAGGCAAAGCCCGTCAGATATTCGACGATCAGGTCGAGCCACATGGGCAGGCCAAGAACAGCCGTGATCACAGCAGCAAGGATGATCCCGGTGGCGTCGCCGGCGACGCAGTGGATGGTCGAGCCGACGCCCTGCTTCCAGATCGGCTTGATAAATTCCTCGTGCTCGCCCGGCCGCGGTTCTTTGTCGGCAAGCACATAGAGGAGGAGCCCGATTGGTCCGGTATAGAGCGTGACCAGAATGAAGCCCCATTTCATGACGACGGGTTCGGGATTGTTCCGGTACTGGTCGATCGCGACATAAAGCGTCGAGGCAGCGGCCAGGACGAACCAGATGAGAAGAAAATAATCGACGGGGAGGATAAACATGGGCCCTCAGATCCGCACGGCGCGCAACCGCAGCGCATTGGCAATGACAGAGACGGAGCTCAGTGCCATGGCGGCCGCAGCCACGATCGGAGAAAGAAGGAGTCCGAAGAACGGGAAAAGAAGACCCGCTGCAATCGGCACACCGGCAGCGTTGTAGAAAAACGCGAAGAATAAATTCTGCCGGATATTGCGCATCGTCGCTCGAGAGAGATGGCGCGCCCTGACGAGCCCTTGCAGATCGCCACCGAGCAAAGTCACACCGGCGCTTTCCATCGCGATATCGGTTCCTGTTCCCATCGCGATGCCGACATCGGCGGCAGCGAGAGCAGGGGCGTCGTTGACGCCGTCGCCGGCCATGCCGACGACCCGGCCCTCGGCACGCAGCTTTTCGATAACGGCACTTTTCCGGTCAGGAAGCACCTCGGCCTCCACATCCTTGATGCCGAGACGGTTGGCGACGGCCATCGCCGTGGTGCGGTTATCACCCGTCAGCATGACAATCCGAATGCCGTCTTCGGAGAGGGCCTTGAGGGCGGCAGCTGTTGTCTCCTTGACCGGATCGGCAATCCCAATGGATGCGATCGCCCTCCCATCGACGGCAATGAAGATTGCGGTCGCGCCGTCCTGGCGGAGGGCTTCCGCATCCGCTTCAAGGGGCGCGGTATCGATCCCGAGCTCACTCAAAAACCTGGCATTGCCAAGCGCGACTTTTTGCTTGTCGACCATACCGATAGCCCCTTTGCCGGTCGGCGAGTCGAAGGCGTCAACGGGTAGAATCTCGACATGGCGCGCGGTGGCGGCGTCGACGATGGCCTTGGCGAGCGGATGCTCGCTGAGTTTTTCGACGCTGGCGGCGAACCGCAGTGCGAATTGCTCGGAAATCCCGGGCACGGGCTTGATCGCGATGACTTTGGGTTTGCCTTCCGTCAACGTGCCCGTCTTGTCGACCACCAGCGTGTCGATCTTATCCATCCGTTCGAGGGCTTGAGCATCTTTGATGAGAACGCCGACGCCCGCGCCGCGCCCGACACCCACCATAATCGCCATGGGCGTCGCGAGACCAAGCGCGCAGGGACAGGCGATGATGAGAACGGTGACGGCGGCGACAAAGCCGTAAGCGAGACGCGGCTCAGGCCCCAATATCGCCCAGGTGACGAACGCGATGACAGCAACCGCGAGCACGGCAGGCACGAACCACCCGGCGACCTGGTCGGCAAGGCGCTGGATCGGGGCACGCGAGCGCTGCGCCTTGGCGACCATCTGGACGATCTGGGAGAGAAGCGTATCGCTGCCGACCTTGTCGGCACGCATGAGAAAGCTGCCGGTCTGGTTGACGGTTCCGGCGATCAGTTTGGCCCCGGCCTGCTTGGTGACGGGCATCGACTCGCCCGTGACCATGGATTCGTCGAGCGTCGAGCGGCCATCGAGGAGCTCGCCGTCGACCGGGACCTTCTCGCCGGGCCGGACGCGGAGCCGGTCGCCCGCGTGGACGCTCTCAAGTGACACGTCGTCTTCGCTACCGTCCTCCCGAACGCGCCGCGCCGTTTTCGGGGCGAGGTCAAGGAGAGCCCGGATGGCGCCGGAAGTGTGCTCGCGGGCGCGCAATTCCAGCACCTGCCCGAGCAAAACGAGAACCGTGATGACGGCCGCGGCTTCGAAGTAGACCGCCACCGTGCCTTCCATCCGGAAGGCGGGTGGGAAGATTTGCGGCGCTAGGGTTGCGATGACGCTGTAGAGATATGCGGCACCGGTGCCGATGGCGATCAGCGTGAACATGTTGAGGCTGCGGTTCAGAACCGACTGCCAGCCGCGCACGAAGAACGGCAAGCCGGCCCAAAGGACGACCGGCGTCGCGAAAGCAAACTGCAGCCAGTTGGAATTGCTCTCGCTGATCGGCAGGCGCACGAGATGCCCGCCCATCTCAAGGGCCACGACCGGCAGGGAAAGCACAAGCCCGACCCAGAAACGCCAGCTCATCTCAAGGAGTTCGTGATTGGGACCCGTATCAGCGGTAACCGTCTCCGGTTCGAGCGCCATGCCGCAGATCGGGCAGTTGCCCGGACCCTTTTGCCTGATCTGGGGATGCATCGGGCAGGTATAGATCGCATCGCTCGCGGCCGTTTTCGTTGGAGCGGGCGATGCGTCTGCCGGCTTCAGGTACTTTTCGGGATCGGCGAGAAACTTAGTGCGGCAACCGCCGGAGCAGAAAAAATAATCGGCGTCTCCGTGATTGGTGCGGTGCGCTGTCTTGAGCGGGTCTACTTTCATCCCGCAGACGGGATCGGTGGCGGTTTTGGCGCCGGCCTCTTCGGGTGCTCTATCGAGATGATCGTGCGTGTGAGACATCGCTAGAGCCCTTGCCGGTTATACCCTATGGGGGTAAGTAGGCACCTATGCGCCAGGACATCAAGGTTTCTTGCAAAAGGCACCTCAACCGCATCGAAGGCCAAGTCCGCGGCCTTACGAAAATGATCGACGAAGACCGCTATTGCATCGACCTCGTCACGCAAATTGCTGCCGCGCGCGCGGCGCTTGCCCGGGTCGAAGAGGAGGTTTTGCGCGATCACGTCACCCATTGCCTCGAGAATGCGATCACTGCAGGCGATAAAGCCGGGCAGCGCAAAAAGATTGCGGAACTCATGGAAGTCTTCGGCAGGACCCGCGGCTGAGCGCAGAGAAAATCTGTTCCCAAGCAGCCGATGCACACCGGCCTGCGGTCTCAACTCCGAAACCGCAGGCCGGCAGCACTTCACGTCACGGCTTGGTGAATCCGAGATGGACGGTGATGTGGTCGCCGGCCTTCACCGTGGCAAGCGATGCCGGCGGGAAGTGCAGCTTGAGCGCCATACCGCCCGCATCGACATCGACCATGCCGGTCTTTGCGTCGACGGTGCTGACGGTCGCCGCCATATCGTGCATTCCCATCATGCCGGGCATGTTCATGCCGGACATGTTCATGCCGCCCATCGAGCCGGAGCTGGCGTCATGTGCAATGGCGGGCACCGCGGCTAGAGCGAGCAGGGATGCGAGGGCCAGTGTGCGAAGATAGGTCATTGTGTTCTCCTTAGGTTGTGGGGCAGGCTTCGGTCGTTACTTCTTTGGCGGCATGCTTCCACCGTCCATGTGCATGCCATTCATGGTGTCGTCGTGATCGGGCGCCATTTTCGCAAGCCGCTCATATTCCGCGGGCGTCAGGCCAGGCACCTTCTGAAGAAAAGCGACCATGTCCCAGATGAGCGTGTCGTTGTGCGTAACGCCCCAGGAGGGCATCGCGGTCATCTTGACGCCGTGCTTGATGACCCAAAATTTCTCGGCAGGGGTCAGGTCGCTGCCGTGGGTTAGCTCGGGCGCCGCCGGATAGAGACCCTGACTGATTTCGGTGCGCTCCATACCGGGGGCGAGATGGCAGGAAATGCACATCTCTTTATAGAGCCCCGCGCCCGCCGCGATGCGCGCCGGGCTGGAGAGATCGCTCGGAACAGCGATGCCTTCGGCCCGCACTGCGATCGAGCGTTCGCGAACCTCGTCGAGAAGCCAGTGAACGGGTCCCGTGTGAGGCGCATCGGCGGCAATATTGTAGGCGCCGGCGTAAATCACGACCCAGGCAATGCCGATGATCCCAACCAAGCCACCGCCGACAACCGCGCCAATCAGGCGGTTTCTGGTCATGTTTCGAAGGTGCCAGAAGGACATTGGCGGGGTCTCGCATTTGCTGGTTCCCTTCAGTTACGCGGGGCAAGTCCCTATCCCTCCCGCGCCCAAGATTGAGGTGGCCTCTCGGTAGCTGGCCGCCTAACCTTTGCCGAAGGCGCGGTTAAGCGTGGGAGGGGTTTGGGCGCTCCTGCGTAAGTAGAGCGGGGAAGCTGGAGAACACACATGATCGATCGCGACATTCAAAAGCTCATCGCACGGGATGCCGGCACGGATTTGCGGCGTCTTGAGCGGGATATCTGGTATCGGGAAGCCGCAACGCGGACGCTCGAGAGCGCGAACCGCCGGCTGGCATCCTGGCAGGGGCTCGTGATTGCGCTGGCCATCGTCAGCAGCGCGAGCGTCGGCATCTCAACGGCGATGACGGCTGCCGCGAGGCATCGCGTTGCGCCCTTTTCGGTAGGTGAGAATCTAGCTCCCTCTTCGCTGCTCTTCGGATCACCGTGATGAGAGGGCAATGGCGCACCTTTTTTGTGATGCTGCTTTTGACCGTGATTGCGGCGGGCTTCGCCGGCTGGGCCGGTGTGCAGTATGGGGTTCAAAAATCGATGCCAAACACCGATCTTGATGCTGTCCTGCATCACGATCTCGATTTGACGGCCGACCAGGACCGCCAAATGCGCATATTGGAGCAGAACTTCGCCTCAGATCGCGGCAGTCTCCAGGCGGAGATGCGGGCCGCCAATCGCGAGTTGGCCCGGGCGATAACCGAAAAGCATGTCTACGGACCCGACGCGCGGCGCGCGATCGACCGCTTTCATGCGGCCATGGCGTCGCTTCAGGAAAAGACAGTGCAGCACGTCCTTGCAATGCGCGCGGTGTTGACGCCGTCGCAAACGGCGCGTTTCGATGAAACGATCGATAAAGCGTTGGGCGCCGAGGCGCCGTGACCGCTGATGCTTCGGATAGTGACGAGAAAATCGCAGCATGCGCAAGGACGGGCGATCGTCCGGCATTTGAGATTCTGGTGCGCCGTCACAAGGACACGCTCTATCGTTTTATCCGCCGCTATATCGGTCAGGCGGACGACGCCTACGACGTCTTGCAAAATTGTTTTGTCTCAGCCTGGTCGGGCCTTGCGCGTTACGACCCGTCGCGCCCTTTTCTCCCGTGGCTGCGCACGATCGCCCTGAACAAATGCCGAGACTTCGGAAGGCGTCAAAAAGTGCGCCGCCTAGTCCTAGGCGCTTTCGCCCGCGAGGCCGAGGCCGAACCTTCGACCGAAGCGCAGGAGCGGGCGCTCGATCAAGATGCTGCCGAGGCAAGGCATCTTGCCGCTCTCGACCGCGTGATCGCGGAATTGCCGGCTTTCTATAAGGAGCCGCTCTTGCTGACTTCGGTTGCCGGGCTCTCCCACCAGGAAGCGGCGGAAATGCTGGACACAACACCGAAAGCCATCGAGATGCGGATTTACAGGGCGCGCCGAAAGGTGCTTGCCGCGCTGAACGGGCCGGAGGAGAGGGATAGCGAGAGGGCCGGCGTATAGGTTCTCAGGTAGCCCTCCTTCCTTCAGAGTTCCCATGAACGATGTCCCTGCGGTCCCACCAGGTTTTTCATTGAGCCGCAGACATCTTGTCGAAGGATTGGCCCTTGTTGCGGGCACCGCGAGCGTCGGCTGGCCCCTCAAGGCGTTTGCGGCGGCGGCTGGCCCTCAAACCCTCACCGGAAACCGCTTCGACCTTTCGGTTGGCACGATGCCGATCAACATTACGGGGCGGCCCCGCATCGCGACAGCCGTCAACGGCTCGGTCCCGGCGCCCATTCTTCGTTTCAAGGAAGGCGAGACCGTCACGATCAACGTCACCAATCGGCTGGGTGAACCAACCTCGATCCATTGGCACGGTATCAAGCTGCCGAACGCGATGGACGGCGTGCCGGGTCTTACGTTCAAGGGCATCATGCCCGGGGAAACTTTCACCTACCGCTTCCCGATCATTCAAAGCGGGACCTACTGGTATCACAGCCATAGCGGCATGCAGGAACAGACCGGCCTCTACGGCCCCTTAATCTTGGAACCGCGAGGTAGGGAAGCTTACGCATACGACCGCGACTACGTGATCATGCTTTCTGATTGGACCGACGAAGACCCAATGGCCATCGTCTCCAATCTCAAGCAGCAGGGCGACTACTACAATTACGGCCAGCGCACGCCCGGCACCTTTGTCGACGATGCGAAACGCGATGGCCTCGGCCCCACAATTCGAGATCGGATGATGTGGGGCAAGATGCGGATGAGCCCCACGGACATCATGGATGTCACAGGCTCGACCTATACGTTTCTCATCAACGGTCAGCCGCCCGCGGCGAACTGGACAGGCCTGTTCTCGAAGGGCGAGCGCGTGCGCCTGCGCTTCATCAACGGCTCCTCGATGAGCACGTTCGATATCCGCATTCCGGGGCTTAATATGACGGTCGTCCAGGCCGACGGCACCGATGTCGAACCGGTCGAGGTCGAAGAATTCCGGATCGGCGTCGCCGAAACCTATGACGTCATCGTCGCGCCGGATGCAGACGCTTATACGATTTTCGCCCAGGCCCAAGACCGAAGCGGCTATGCACGCGCCACGCTGGCAAAGCGGGACGGCCTCGCGGCAGCCATTCCGCCGATGGATCCGCGCCCGATGCGCACCATGAACGATATGGGCATGGGCGATATGGCCGGCATGGACAACATGTCCGGCATGTCCTCCGGCTCTTCGACGCCCGGGATGGATATGAGCGGCGCAACGCCACTCGCGGCGCCCGCATCATCATCTTCGTCGCCGATGCCCGGCATGGATATGGGCTCGGGCAGCACGGCCAATATGCCCGGCATGGCGCCTGCGAAACCGGCACCCGAGGCGATGCCCGGCATGGACATGTCTCACGGCAGCATGCCGACGCAGAACATGGCGCCTATTCCGAGCAGTAACGCTGACGGCATCGATCCGAAGACGCTTGAGGGCAATCCGAGCGTCGATAATGTCGCGATGTCGACCAAAAACCGCTTGGCCGAAGCCGGCGACGGGCTCGATGGCAACGGAAGGAAGGTTCTGACCTATGCCGACCTCAACGCCCTTACGATGTTGGACGGCGGGCCACCGACGCGCGAGATCGAGTTTCATCTCACCGGCAACATGGAGCGCTGGACCTGGGGATTCGATGGCAAGCGCTTCTCGGAGGCGGGGCCGATTCCAGTCAAGCTCAACGAGCGGGTGCGCTTCGTCCTTATCAACGACACCATGATGGAGCATCCGATCCATCTGCACGGATTTCTGTTTCAGGTCGAAAACGGCAAGCCCAATCTTCCCTTCAAGCACACGATCAATGTGAAGCCTGGCGAGAAAATGAGTTTCGTCTTCACGGCTGACACACCGGGATACTGGGCCTTCCACTGCCATCTGCTTTATCACATGGAGATGGGCATGTTCCGGACGGTGGTGGTTTCATGAAAAGACCCGTCCTCACGCTGCTTGCCTTCCTTGCCATCACCGGTTTTGTCTTTCCCGCGCGGGCCGAGATGCCCGGCATGGATATGGGGGCATCGAGCGAGGCGGCGCCTTTCGGTGCGCCGGTCGATGATCAGCATGTCTTCTATCACGCGATGCTCAGCGAATTCGAAGGCCGCTTTGGCCGTGGCAGCAATTTCCGCTGGGAAGGCGAGGCTTGGGCCGGAACCGACATGAACCGCGTCCTGCTGCGAAGCGAAGGGGAAGTGACCGGCGGCAATGTCGAGGACGGCCAGCAAGAGCTTTTCTACAGTCGGCCGATCAGCACCTATTTCAACGCACAAGTTGGCACGCGCTACGATCTCGACTCACGTCCTGGGCGCGGCTGGTTCGCGTTTGGTGTGGAAGGATTGGCGCCTCTCTTCTTCCATGTCGCTGCTACGGGCTATGCGAGCGACACAGGCCATTACGGCGCAAAACTTGAAGGAAGTTACGACCAACTCCTGACGCAGACCCTGATCCTCCAGCCTCAAGTCGAGATGAATTTCTATACGAAAGACGATCCGGAGCGCCTGACGGGAAGCGGGCTGTCCGATATCGATATGGGTCTACGGCTTCGTTACGAATTTAGCCGGAAATTTGCCCCCTATATCGGCGTCACCTACGTTTCGAAATTTGGAAATACGGCGTCCTT